>JBLIIL010000007.1:0-59064 GCA_047634755.1 Methylophilaceae bacterium | reverse complement strand
CTTTTTCTTTATTGTGAGTTTGAATTGATACAGGAAAATATAATGGCTGTTCATTATGCTTTAGCCTTAAATGATATTTAAGCAGTATGGGAGTTTAGTAAATTATTCACTTTATCGGGGGGGGGGGTAGCCCGATAGTTAGTCACTTTCTTTTAACTACCTGAAAAAAAGTAACCCTACCCGCAAGGGGCATCACCAACTTCTTTAGATGCTAAAGCATCAAGTTAGTTGAGACGGAACTCTCCCTAACAAGCCACATAACCCGTGGCTTGCCGCAGTGAATGCAGCACAAGTCGCGCAATTTGTGCCGCAATTGCCTGATGGTTATAATATTTTTTTAGGCGAGCGAGGCACTCGTTTATCAGGCGGGCAAAGACAACGTATAGCGATTGCACGTGCTATGTTATAACACGCGCCAGTTTTATTACTAGACGAGGCCACCAGTGCATTAGACGCTGAATCTGAAATTCTTGTGCAAAAAGGGCTTAACGCGGCTATGCAAGGTAGAACGACACTGATTATTGCCCATCGGTTAGCCACTGTACAAAAAGCCGATAAAATTGTCGTGATGAAAAACGGTCAGATTGTAGAAACGGGTGATGCGACTGAACTGCGCAAAAAAGGGGGCTTGTACGCAAGGCTGGAGGAATTACAATTTGAAAACTAACATCTTCTGAAAAAGCGCCTATGAATAAAGTGACCGATAAAAAACCCCGCAAAAGTGGTTTTTTTTATCATTAATGCTTTGAATTCATTTAAGGGTAACTTCGCACTGGTTTAGTCATTGTGACGACCTCTTCAGACATCGTTGGGTGTACCGCTACCGTACGATTAAAGTCAGCTTTAGTCGCGCCCATTTTAACGGCAATACTAGCAAGCTGAATCATTTCTCCTGCACCAGGCGCCACTATATGGCAACCTAATACCCGGTCTGTTTTTTGGCAGACAATCAACTTCATTAACACTTTATCATCACGCCCTGCAAATGCACTTTGCATGGGCTTAAAGCTAGTGGCATAGATATCAATTTTACCAAGTTTACTGGCGTCCTCTTCGCTAATACCAACCGTACCAATTTCCGGTTGTGTAAACACAGCCGTTGGAATCAATTCATGATCAGGTTTAGTGGGGATGTTGTTAAAGACCGTATTGACGAATGCCATACCTTCGCGAATCGCCACGGGCGTTAAGTTTGCGCGATTAGTGACATCACCAACAGCATAAACCGAAGGTATTACTGTTTGGGAAAATTCATCCACTACCACCTCATTCTTTTTACCTAATGTAATGCCGATATCTTCCAAACCCATATCATCAGTATTCGGCCTGCGGCCTGTGGCAAACATGACTTGATCAAACAAGTAGTCTTGTCCATCCGTAGCATGCACTTTAATTTGACCATTCACTTTTTCTAATGACTCAGCATTCATACCTAGTTTTAAATTTACACCATTCGCCTGCATTTCTGAGGCAACATGTTGACGCGTTTCATCATCAAAACCACGTAAAATTTGTTTACCCCGATAATATTGCGTGACTGCTACACCCATGCCATTGAGAACGCAAGAAAACTCACTGGCAATGTAACCACCGCCGATGATTAATAGTCTTTTTGGTAGATTTTCTAAATGGAAAAGCTCATTTGATGTAATGGCAAATTCGCTACCAGTGATCGCCGGCTTAATAGGACGGCCACCCATTGCCAGTAGAATAGTTTTTGCTGTGACCTGTCTGCCATCAGCTAACGTGACAGTGTGAGCATCAACTAAACTTGCGCGACTGTTATACGTTGTCACCTCATTGTTTTTTAGAATGCTTTGATACACCCCTTCTAAGCGGTCTAACTCTGCATGGAGTTTAGTTTGAAACTGCGGCCAGTTAAATGCACCAATGCTAGCTTCCCAGCCATATGCTTGGGCATCAGCAATGGTATTGGCATACTCAGACGCAAACACCATAAGCTTTTTAGGAACACAACCGCGAATCACACAAGTACCACCGTAACGGTCTTCTTCGGCAATGGCTACTTTAGCTCCCGTTTGCGCGGCGACCCTTGCAGAGCGAACCCCACCAGATCCAGCACCAATTACAAATAAATCATAGTCGTACGATTGCGCGTTGGCATCTATCATGAGGTTACCTTTTTAAAGTAAGATTAAAAGCAAGGAGGGCATTAGCATAGTGTGGAAGTTATGATGGTGCAATAACAAGCCTTGGTTATTACTGTATACAGTAGTCATTCGCTTTGCTTAGTATATAGTAAAACAAAACCAAACCTGCCAAAGCGAGTTTTGATGGAAGTGATGGCTTATTTGCTCAAGTCAATAAAGTCTAGTTCACCAGCCTTAATATCAGGTACCATTAAGTAACGCTCATCATTCGTCAGCGCGATATCAGCAGCTGCTTGATACTTTGGCCCTATGGTTGTAATTTCACCATCTACGCCCACAGCAAATACTTTGCCATTATTCTAATCGCTTACATACATAGTACCGCTTGAATGATGCACAAGGCCATCGCCGCCGCCAAAGCCTTCATCAATATCAGAGACTTCACCGGTTTCAGTATTCAAGGTATATAAAACTCCTGATGTGAAATCAACAAACAGAAAGAACTTACCCGTATCATCAGCCAGTAAACCATTAGGAGCCATCGCCAATGGGTTATCTGCGCCGTCTATTAACTTAGTCACCTCACCACTAGCGTTAATTTTATAGATACCACCACCTTTGCCTGTGCCCATAATGTCGCCACTATCGGATACATATAAATTGCCTTGTGGATCAGCTTCTACATCATTCAAGAACTGCGGTATTTTTGGAAAAGCAGTCGCTGGTACAAACACTTCTTTTTGTTCGGCAATAGATGTGTAGACATAAGCTCTTTCATAGAGTTGAGTGTAACACCTAGATGGAATTCTGAAATGGTAAGGCCCTGATTTCACAATAACTTTATGAAAATCAAGGCCTTATTTTTTTATGGTAGGGACTGCGGGGGTCGAACCCGCGACAAATGGATTAAAAGTACAGTATGCTGTTGTAAGCTATTGATTTTAAATAATTAATCTTTGAAATTTAACGGTGTGTAGTAAAGTGTGTAAGTAAAATACTAAAACCTAAACATTAAGCTACATATCTCTCACATCACTTTGTGTAATATACCCCATAACCCAAAACATTAAAATAGTTATTAACTATACCCAACTTTAGATAATGTCTGCTGTGCCTTTTGTAAACCTGCAACTGCTTTTGTACGCTGTTGCGATTGCTTCTCAGTTTTTAACGCTGTAGTTGCGCGATCCTTTTGCGTTTGCAATGCGTTGATTGTTGCTTTGCCCGGCGTTAAAGGCTTAATAGGCGCGATTGGTGCTATTGGCTTAATTGTGATTTCAGATATTTTCATATAAGTATTTATGCAATAATTAATTGGCCATATTGTGTATGCTCAATACTTGCAAAACATAAAGGAAACATTAAATGTTAGAAGATTCATTGCAAGAGTTGCTAAAGAACATAACAATACGTGCAATAGGAGAAGCTGCACAACACAATGAAGATTTAACTGTAACTATGCATGCTATAGATGACGCTGAAGCTGAGAGAGCTATATTTGGTCATGTACAGTTTGGGAGTGGTTGGCAAGCAACTATTGATAATAGCGATATATTTTACATACATACAGAATTAAAATTAGCCCCTTACATCTGCAAGTTAGCATATGAAAATACTGATGAAAGGCTAAATGATTTAGTTTGGCATTTTATACTTCCGAACATTAAAACGTTGTCAGACAATTTAAAACCGAAAACAAGTATTGATTGGCTTCCACTTGCTCAAGTTGCAGTAGAAACAGAATCGGATAATGAGTTTAATTGTTTAAAACTTGTATTGAGCATGTGATTTTCTTCAAATGCAGCTAGTACGCATTAAGCGCACTAGCTGACCAAAGCTATTTTTTAAAGTTACTTTTAACTGCGCCACTCACATTAGCAATTGCAGTATCAAGTTCGCCAGCTTCAACAGCTTGTTTAATTGTTTCAAGTGTTGCCAACAAGTCAGCTTCACTATTCAACTCAACTGCTGTCATGCCTTTTGCCAACTCAATTGTTCTAGCACTATAAAAAACTGCCAAACAAGTCTTACCATTTTCAGCAACCCAATGCCAAGCACGCACACGCTTTGCCATTTGCACAGTTGTGCGCTCACCAGTGTCTGCATTCTTCACAGTACGCAAACGCATCGGCGCGTAAACACTGCCAGCTTCTTTTGCTTTGCAAAGCTCAATTTGCTCCAAAATCATCTTCACTAACTTGTTACGACGTTGTTGAACTGGTGACAGTTTAGTAACGCGTTTTAGAGCAACGAGTTTTAAATTGTTAAGTGTAGTAGTCATTTCATATCTCAATTTTAGTTAACTTACACATCACAATTTAATGTCGATTATCTCTAAATTCCTACCTCTATTTGCCATTAATCATCACCTCTGCAAGCGTTTCCAGCACTTACTTCCAGCTATATTTCACATGCCTAACCTTATAGTTTAATTTCTTCTGTCAATCAATGCGACCGAAATAACACTCTTCAGCTTTGCTGCTAGTCATGTCATATCAATGTGCCAATCAATCACATTGGTTTTTACATTATTTTCATTGGTCATTTCGTTTGCATAAATACATTGATGCAAACACAAACATACAGAAGCGCTTTAGTAGAAACAGTTAATAAATACAGCCCGTATCTAAAATACGCTGTAACACTAACGATGAAGCAAAGAGCAAAAATACGAGTGAAGAGATTTGATAACTGGGATGGTGAATACAATGAGTTTGACGTAATGCTGAATGAAGAAATAGCTAAAGACACACTTAAATATTTTAATACTCGACTTACTTACTATGCGTATGGCAAGGATGCCGTTAAAACATCAACTAAGTTTTATTCACAACCTTTAGTTATTGCAACACTTGAAGGCAGAGAAAATAACAAGCGATTACATTGGCACTTAGCAATTGGTAATTTACCGACCATATATTTGTATAAAGCAAATGAATGGATTAGCAGAGCATGGGCTGACTGTGACTTTGCATATAGACACATAAAAATTAAAACGCTAACTGACACTTATGGTTGGTTAGATTACATGGCAAAAGAAACAAGTGTTGGCAACATGGATGCTATTTACGTAGATAGCATTAAAGAGCCTCAAAGTATTCAACAGCTAGTTGGCGCAGAAAGCAGCTATAGCTAAGAACAACTTTTGAACAATTAGATGGTAAAAATAAGCAGATGGCTTTAATAGCGGAGCTTTGTCTAAAAACTATGAAGCACTCAAATAATTAAAAAAGTAGTAAGATAATTTTAATATTAAAAGTTAATGAGAGATAAAAATGGCTACTAATGAAAATGAATATGAATATGGATGCAAATACATACCAGAAAGGTGGGAGCAACTTAATAAGTTACTAATAAGCGCGACTGATGACAGCATCAAATACTTATTTACAGTGAATGCTGGCGGTTGTGTTGCGATACTTGCTTTTATTGGCAGTGCAAAAGAGTACAAAACGACAATGTTAATAATATTAGGAATACTTTTTTTAGGTTTAATACTTGTGGGGTGTTTGAATATAGCTAGATATCTAAGACTTAGCAAAATAATAAAGAAATGGACTGAGAATAGTACAGAGTTTTATTTAAAGAAAATTGATTTTAATTTGCTAATTGAAAGTGACAACTTAGAAGTTGAAAAAGGAAAGCACGTCGAGTATTGGGCTTATGCATCATTTACATGTGTAATTATTGCTGGATTGATAGGTTTTTTTGAACTTACTTGATAGACCAATGAAACTAAGTAGAAGCTTTGGTTTAGCACTTGAGAACGAGCTAACTGCATGATTAATGGAGAGAAAATGCTTTTATATATGATATGGCAAAAACTGGTAGGAATTATGAACAAAAGAAAACAAACTACTGCTAACGAAATTAATTGGTTAGGAGAGAAAAAAATGGTACAAGCACGTTGTTTAAATGATAAAGAGTTAAAACTATTATTGCTATACATCAGCACACGCAAACACGCGGCACGTGATAGAGCAATTGTGGCATGTACTTATTTTGGAGGAATGAGAATAGGTGAGTGTGCTGCACTTAAAATTAAAGACGTATTAGCTAATGATGGCAGTATTAAATTAGAAATTAACTTAACTGCTGAACAAACAAAAGGCAAGTATTCGCGCACTGTAGTATTGGCAGATAAATTACGTAAAGAAATACAGACTTACTTACAACAACGATTTGATACTAAGCACTTAATGGCGCTTGCTTACACAGACAATATGAAGCAACCATTGTTTAATACACAAAAGAGCACGGGGTTTACTGCAAATACGCTTTGCTACACGATGCACATGCTATATAAAGCTGCTGGAATTGAAGGCGCAAGTAGTCATTCTGGCAGGCGTAGCTTTTTATCCCAACTTTCAGCAAAAGCTGTGCCACTAAAAGTGTTGATGGAATTGGCGGGGCATAGACAGGCGCAGACAACGATGCGGTACATTTCGGTAACTACTGACATGAAGCGCGCGGCAGTTGAGTTGGTTTAAATAACTTGCTTAACTAAACTCATTATGTATTCCAAGTCTTTATCGCTACTAACGGCAATTTCATAGTCACCTGTTCCCCAATGTCCTATGTTTGTAACATCTTTACCAATGCCTCTAGCATCATCTATTGATCCATATTTTGCGCCAAGCCACATACGTATTTGTTTCTTTTGTACTGTCATGCATAAAATATTAGAATCTTTTTTAAATGCTATGTATTGCTTTAATGGCCTAACCTCAATGTCATCATCTAAGTTCAGTATTGCCACTTTAAATTTATTATAAAGTTCTACTGTTTTATCACTACCACTTTCAAGCAAATCATCTTCCGTATAAACCTTAATTTCATCACTCACAAGTTTTAAAGATTGATTTTGTTGCATTACAGGTTTAATACTTGTTGCTGAGTTTGTCTTTTTAATTGGTGTAATTGAAATTAAGTTGTTTTCAAATCGCTTAACTTCCCACAACTCAATTGCAATATCTTTAAAGTTTGTAGCTAGTATTTGATTTTCAGTAAATGCTGTTGAAACAAAAACAACACGTGTTTGCGACCAATCAACATCATCACGCTTTAAATTAAGCCCTAAGCTTTCGTTGTACTCAATAATAAAATCCGCTTTGTTTTCCAACATCAAACTCAAGTATGTAAAGCCTTGGTCAACCACACTTAAACTTCTATCCCTTTTATACTCAATAATAATAAAAGCGTTCGATTGCTTATCAAAAGCCAACGTATCAATACGCTTGTTCTTAATCGTAAATTCACTTTTAACTAAGCTAAGCCCCATTACAGTGTCTAAGTTGTCCTCAAACACTTTCTGTATTTCACGTTCAAGCTTAAATGCTTTTTCTTCAACTTCTTTCAGTTTGCTATTTTGATTTAAATAAAGTGGCATGGGCGTTACCTGTTTTTAGGTTTGTATTTTTAAGAGTGCTTAATGCTTAGTATTTTGATGTTACTACAGACATGAAACATGCGGTGATATTAAGCGCATGTCTTTGCGTTATAGCTACGCCAAGCATACGTCTGCACCAGCCAAGCTGTGTTATTGTTCATTTATATATTAAGATAGCCAACAATAAACCCAATAAGCTAAACAATGGCAAACATAACAGTTTAAGTTCAGATTCTGATAAAAATGTATTTGGTGATAATGGAACATATGACATATAGATTTATGTTGCTGGTATTGTAATTGCAATGCACTAGTAATTTACCGTGCGCTAACAACCTTTATAATTTCTAGCCAAACATTCTTTAGCTAACTTTTGTGCTTCTGCTATTTGCTGTTGTGTCATTTTACTAACAGCTAAATCTCTATTTTTCACAGCATCCTTATCGCCTGTTATAGCTGCTAAGTTAAACCACATATACGCTTCAACATGGTCTTGTGTAACGCCTTCCCCCTTGCCATACATAATGCCTAAATTATATTGCGCATCTGCATGGCCTTGTGCTGCTGCTAACTTGTACCATCTAACTGCTTCAACATAGTCTTGTGCAACACCTTGCCCCTTGCCATACTTAACACCTAAATTATATTGCGCTTCTGCAACGCCTTGTGCTGCTGCCAGCTTATACCATCTAACTGCTTCAACATAATCTTGTGCAACCCCTATCCCCTCGTCATACATAGTGCCTAAATTATATTGCGCACTTGCATTACCTTGTGCAGCTGCTAACTTGAACCACTTGGCCGCTTCAACATAGTCTTGTGCAACACCTTGCCCATTGTCATACATAACGCCTAAACTATTTTGTGCATATGCATCACCTTGTGCAGCTGCTAACTTGTGCCATCTAACTGCTTCAACATAGTCTTGTTTAACACCTTGCCCCTTGCCATACATAATGCCTAAACTAGATTGCGCATATGCATTGCCTTGTACTGCTGCTAACTTGTGCCATCTAACTGCTTCAACATAGTCTTGTTTAACACCTTGCCCCTTGCCATACATAATGCCTAAATTAAATTGCGCACTTGCATCGCCTTTCAAAGCTAGCGGTTTAAGCAGCTTAATCGCTTGTGCATACTTGCCGCTGTTATATGCTTTCGTAGCATCATCAAAAGTGCCAGTAGCATAGTCACTGCATGCAATCAACAAAGTTGCTGTTAGTAATACTGTAATTAGTTTTTTCATATTAGCTAACAATCTTTATAATTTCTAGCTAAGCATTCTTTAGCTAGTTTTTGTGCCTGTGCTAATTGCTGTTGTGTCATTCTACTAGCAGCTAAATCTCTACTTTTCACAGCACCCTTATTGCCTGTTATAGCTGCTAAGTTAAACCACATATACGCTCCAACATAATCTTGTGCAACACCTTTCCCCTTGCTATACATAAGGCCTAAATAATATTGCGCAGCTGCATAGCCTTGTGCTGCTGCCAACTTACACCACTTAAATGCTTCAACATAGTCTTGTGCAACGCCTTGCCCCTTGTTATACATACCGCCTAAATTATATTGCGCTTTTGCATAGCCTTGTGCCGCTGCTAACTTGTACCATCTAACTGCCTCAACATAGTCTTGTTTAACACCTTGCCCATTGCTATACATATAGCCTAAATTAGATTGCGCAATTGCATTGCCTTGTGCCGCTGCTAACTTGTACCATCTAACTGCTTCAACATAGTCTTGTGCAACACCTCGCCCATTGCCATACATAACGCCTAAATTAAATTGCGCACTTGCATTACCTTGTGCTGCTGCCAACTTGTACCATCTAACTGCTTCAACATAGTCTTGTGCAACGCCTTGCCCATTGTCATACATAACGCCTAAATTACTTTGCGCTCTTTCATCACCTTGTGCTGTTGCTAACTTGTACCATCTAACTGCCTTAGCATAATCTTGTGCAACCCCTATCCCCTCGTCATACATAGTGCCTAAATTATATTGCGCACTTGCATTACCTTGTGCTGCTGCCAACTTGTACCATCTAACTGCCTTAGCATAATCTTGTGCAACGCCTTGCCCCTTGCTATACATATTTCCTAAATTAAATTGCGCATCTGCATCGCCTTGCGCTGCTGCCAACTTATACCACTTAAATGCTTCAACATAATCTTGTGCAACGCCTTGCCCATTGTCATACTTAACACCTAAATTATATTGCGTACTTGCATGACCTTGTGCTGCTGCTAACTTGTACCATCTAACTGCTTCAACATAATCTTGTGCAACACCTTTCCCCTTGCTATACATAAGGCCTAAATTATATTGCGCATCTGCAACGCCTTGTGCCGCTGCCAACTTGTACCATCTAACTGCTTCAACATAGTCTTGTGCAACCCCTTGCCCATTGCCATACATAGTACCTAAATTAAATTGCGCATCTGCATTGCCTTGTGCCGCTGCTAACTTCCACCACTTAGCCGCCTCAACATAGTCTTGTTTAACGCCTTCCCCAACGCCATACATAATGCCTAAATTATTTTGTGCTTTTGCATAACCTTGTGCTGCCGCCAACTTCCACCACTTAACTGCTTCAATATAGTCTTGTGCAACACCTTGCCCATTATCATACATAGTGCCTAAATTATATTGCGCTTCTACATAGCCTTGTGCTGCTGCCAACCTGTACCATCTAACTGCTTCAACATAATCTTGTGCAACACCTTGCTCATTGCGATACATAACACCTAAATTATTTTGTGCTTTTGCATAACCTTGTGCTGCTGCCAACTTGTACCATCTAACTGCCTCAACATAGTCTTGTGCAACGTCTTGCCCATCGCCATACATAGTGCCTAAATCATATTGTGCATCTGCATTGCCTTTCAAAGCTAGCGGTTTAAGCAGCTTAATTGCTTGTGTGTAGTTATTTTTTTTATGTGCTTTATTAGCATCTTCCAAAGTGTCAGCAGCATAATCACTGCATGCAATCAACAAAGTTGCTGTTAGTAATACTGTAATTAGTTTTTTCATATTAACGCTAACAACCTTTATAATTTCTAGATAAGCATTCTTTAGCTAGCTTTTGTGCTTCTGCTATTTGCTGTTGTGTCATTCCACTAGCAGCTAAATCTCTACTTTTCACAGCACCCTTATTGCCTGTTATAGCTGCTAAGTTAAACCACATATACGCTTCAACATAATCTTGTGCAACGCCTTGCCCCTTGCCATACATAAGGCCTAAATTAAATTGCGCTTTTGCATAGCCTTGTGCTGCTGCCAACTTGTACCACCTAACTGCTTCAACATAGTCTTGTGCAACACCTTGCCCTTTGTTATACATAAAGCCTAAATTAAATTGCACCCTTGCATTACCTTGTGCTGCTGCCAACTTGTACCATCTAACTGCCTTAGCATAATCTTGTGCAACGCCTTTCCCATCGTTATACATAGTGCCTAAATTATATTGCGCACTTGCATCGCCTTGTGCTGCTGCCAACTTGTACCATCTAACTCCTTCAACATAGTCTTGTGCAACACCTTGCCCATTGCCATACTTAACACCTAAATTATATTGCGCACTTGCATTACCTTGTGCCGCTGCCAACTTGTACCACTTAACTGCTTCAACATAATCTTGTGCAACGCCTTTCCCATCGTTATACATAGTGCCTAAATTATTTTGCGCATTTGCATCACCTTGTGCTACTGCCAACTTGTACCATCTAACTGCTTCAACATAGTCTTGTGCAACGCCTTGCCCCTCGCTATACATAATGCCTAAATTAACTTGCGCACTTGCAACGCCTTGTTCCGCTGCCAACTTGTGCCACTTAGCTGTTTCAACATAGTCTTGTTTAACACCTTCCCCCTTGCTATACATAAGGCCTAAATTAAATTGCGCTTTTGCATCGCCTTTCAAAGCTAGCGGTTTAAACAGCTTAATCGCTTGTGCATACTTGCCGCTGTCATATGCTTTCACAGCATCATCAAAAGTGTCAGCATAAGCACTGCATGCAATCAACAAAGTTGCTGTTAGTAATACTGTAATTAGTTTTTTCATATTAGCGCTAACAACCTTTATAATTTCTAGCTAAGCATTCTTTAGCTAACTTTTGTGCCTGTGCTATTTGCTGTTGTGTCATTCTACTAGCAGCTAAATCTCTACTTTTCACAGCACCCTTATTGCCTGTTATAGCTGCTAAGTTAAACACTAAGAGCCATAAAAGCTGTTTTAATATGTTTGGGTATGCCAGTGTATTCGATTAATACGTTAAGCAGTTACAGCGCGCTTAATGCACTTGCTCACTACGGTGCTTTTTTACTTTCATAAAAAGCATCAATTACGCCACTTAGGTTGATTAAATCCCTGCTCTTTTCACCGCGTAATTGCTCAATCGCTTTTTCAACATCTAAATGACTGTAATGTTTTTCAATCATTACGATGCTAGTTCCCATTTGTTTTGAAAGTGTATGTATCGGTACTAAGTCATGCACTAATGATAATGTTGCATAAGAATGCCGCAAACTATATAACACACGCTTTTTAGTTGTTACTGGGTCAGTTAATAAACTATGCTCTTCTAAAAAACTTTCAAACAATGCATTCAAGCTAGTCGGTCTTTTATTATTTCCAATAGTAAACACTAAGTCACTGTTACTGGCTGTAGCAATGTTTATAAGTGGGTAAATTATCGGCATATCTACTGCGTAGTTACGCTTGCCAAGTGCTGCTAATGCATTCACTGTACGTGTCATTCCAACAATTTCACGTGTACCTGTTTTACCAGTTACAGTCACTTTTGCTGAACGTTGCAATTTAGTACTTGTTATTAGTTCAGGTTCAACATCACCCAAGTTTTGGTTTGAAGATATACCAGTATCTTCTGTAATCGGCGTATTTTTTACTGTTAGCTGATTCCACCTTAAATTAAGCAACTCATTCCCAGGTCTTGCACCTGTATCAAGTAATACTTTTACATACTGATAAAGTACAAATCGCAATGCTTTCGATTTTGCAGTACGCCCTCTGCCAATCCAAGCTTCAAATTTATCAAGTAGCACATGTATTTCTTCTAAAGCAAATGCAGCGCGACGTTCCGATTTAGCACCAATTGCTACAAGCTTTGGTCTAGTAGATTTTGTTAGAAAGCCACGGTTTTCTGCTTCATCAAACACTCTATTCAATGCAGCATTATGCGTTAGCAGTGTGCTGCGCGTAGGTGTTTTTTTCATTTTAGCATTGCGGAAAGTTTCTAACTTAGTTAATGCAGCAACATCAATGTTAGCTATTATTAGCTTGCCTAAACATGGCACTAAATAATTGTTAATAACATCTATGTAATCTTTATATGTCGTGCTTCCCCTAGTAACACTACCAGTAGCTTTATCATTAGCTATTGTTTTATTCATTTTCTCAATAGCAAATCTCGCCATATCTCTAAAGTAACGTGTAATTGCTGGGATGTTTGCGCGCCGTCTAATTTCAGCTTCAACCATTAAGTCTTTAGCTTTAACTCTCGCTTTAGCCTCGTTGCGCTCATTTGTAGTTATACGTTGCCTTACCGTCAACTTTGTATCTGCACTGCCATACATCGCTACGCTCACGTCTGTATAAGATTAATTCGCGCTTAAGTAGTATTTTTGTTGTTCTTTTTTTAAGCGCCATAAGCCTACTGTAAGCTCACAATTAGCCACAGTCAACAAACTAGGCGACATAGCTTAAAATTGCGCATCGGTGTGTAAGCGGTGTGTAAGCAAATTACGGACAAAAAAATAGCTACGTTTTAACGTAGCTATTTGTTTTTACTGCTATTTTTGGTAGGGACTGCGGGGGTCGAACCCGCGACAAATGGATTAAAAGTCCACTGCTCTACCAGCTGAGCTAAATCCCCATTTACCGATTTCTTGCTTTTTTGTTAACTGCTTAAAAATTCAAGAACGCGATTATGATGGAAACCAGCCACTTGGTCAATAACGATTCGTGATTAATGTGAAATATTGATGCATTTTTCTAAAAATTAGCGCATACCGGGCAATTTTCCGCCCATGCCCCGCATGAGCTTACCCATACCGCCTTTACTAAACATCTTCATCATTTTTTGCGTTTCACCAAACTGTTTCAGCAAACGGTTTACTTCTTGTACTTGCACGCCACTACCGGCAGCGATCCGTTTTTTACGTGTTGCTTTAATGAGCTCTGGTTTGCGGCGTTCTAATGATGTCATGCTATTAATAATACCCTCTATGCGTCGTAAGGACTTTTCAGCATCATCACTATCCACTTTAGAAGCCATGTTCGCCATCTGCGCTGGCATTTTATCCATCAATGCACCCATGCCGCCCATGTTACGCATCTGCACCATTTGCGATTTAAAGTCTTCTAAATCAAACTTACTTCCTGATTTAATTTTATCCGCGACTTTTTTCGCCTCGGCCATGTCAACATTTTTATGTGCTTGCTCAATCAAGCCCAGCACATCACCCATGCCTAAGATACGGCTCGCCATACGATCTGGATGGAATGGCTCCAAGCCGTCGACTTTTTCACTAACGCCAATAAACTTAATCGGCTGCCCTGTGACGTGTCGTACAGAAAGTGCCGCACCACCACGTGAATCACCATCAACCTTAGTCAACACAACACCTGTTAAGGGTAATGTCTCACCAAAGGCTTTTGCGGTATTCACGGCATCTTGACCCTGCATCGCATCAACTACAAATAAGGTTTCCGCTGGTTTCAATTGCGTGTGCAAGTCTTTGATCTCTGCCATCATGGCTTCATCAATGCCTAAACGACCTGCCGTATCAAAAATCACCACATCGTAATAATTGGCTTTGGCATGCGCCATAGTCAGATCAGCAATTTCACTCGGCTTTTGCTCATTGTTGCTATCAAAGCAATCAACTTCTAACTGCTTCGCTAAGGTTTGTAGCTGTGTAATCGCGGCAGGACGATAAACATCGGCACTGGCTAATAACACTTTTTTCTTATCGGCTTTTAATAATTTAGCTAATTTAGCTGAAGTCGTGGTTTTACCAGATCCTTGCAGACCAGCCATTAATATAACCACTGGTGGTACAGCAGCTAGGTTAAGCGCAACATTAGCCTTACCCATTAATTTGGTCAGCTCTTCGTTCACCACTTCAATCACAGCTTGTCCGGGCGTTAAGCTCTGCAATACTTCTCGACCACTAGCGCTCGCTTTGACTTTAGCAATAAAGTCTTTTACAACTGGCAATGACACGTCAGCCTCTAGCATCGCCATTCGCAATTCACGCATTGCGTCTGCGATATTATCTTCACTTAGGCGTGCTTGACCACGCAGATTTTTAATGACGCCTTGAAATCTTCCCGTTAAGTTTTCTAACATCTTTTACAACCTTACCTGATTCATCTAATTCGAATCACTCAATTAATTTGCCCTAATTTTACATCATGCTATGCGATTGGCGTGAGTTTTGACATAATTGCGTGATGCATCATTTAATTCCATATTTGGTTGTCGCGTTTATCTACCTAATGATCTCCTTCGATTTTTGGCGATTAGCAAGGTTAAGCTCGAATGCAGCCACGGCGACGCTACCGTTAAAACTGCATACTGCCATGATTGCATTAGGGTTGGTTTTGCATGGCAGCTTACTCTACCGAGATATTTTTGCTGTTGGTAGTTTTAATTTAGGTATTTTTTATGCGCTATCTGCTATTCTATGGCTCACTGCACTGATTTACTGGCTTGCTACCCTAACGCACCAACTACACACTTTACAGGCCTTTGTATTGCCGCCTGCTGCGCTATTTGTACTGTTGTCTGCCATCAACATTCAAAGCTATGCGCCACCAGCAGAAAATACCATCACTTTATTCATCGTACATGTTGCCATTGCCATTTTTGCTTATAGTTTGTTCACTTTTGCCGCCTTACACGCACTGCTTATGGCCGTAGTAGAACGCAGCTTACACAACAAATCGACACTGACTAAGCTCCCTAGCTTCCCACCCTTGATGGTGATGGAGAGCTTATTGTTTAAAGTCATTAGTTTTGGTTTTGTGTTATTAACGTTAACGGTATTTAGCGGCATATTATTTAGTGAAGAAATATTTGGCAAACCACTACAATTCACGCATAAAATTGTTTTTTCTATTGCCTCATGGTTCATTTATGCATGGCTACTCTATGGTCGCTTCCGCCATGGGTGGCGCGGTAAAACTGCTATTCGATGGACGCTGTTCGGCTTTGCTTTATTATTACTCGCATACGTTGGCAGTCACTTTGTCATGCAAGTGCTACTCAATAAGTAACACCTGATCTCCAACCTTCTATCTCAAGCTAATACTAGGCCAGCCTTGCGCTTTAGCATAAGCCGTTAAGGTTTTATCTGCGTCTACGGCAACAGGGTTGGTCACCAGCTTCATGAGTGGTAAGTCATTGTGTGAGTCACTGTAAAAATAGCTGGTTTTAAAACTGTCTAATTGTTGCTCACGTTCCGCTAACCATGCCGTTAAACGCGAGACTTTCCCTGCTTGAAAGCTAGGCTCACCACTCACATTTCCAGTAAACTGGCCATTTACCATTTCAGGGTCAGTGCCAATTAAATGCGCTATGCCATAAGCGGTTGCAATCGGCTTAGTCACAAAACTATTCGTTGCCGTGATAATCATGCATAAATCACCATTGGCTTTATGTTGATTCACTAGCGCCTGCGCTTTATTCGTCATCATGGGACGAATCACTGTTTCCATATACTTCAAATGCAATTCATCTAAAAAAGCTTTAGGATGTTGTGATAGTAGTTGCAGTTGGAATTTCAAAAATTCGAAAATATCTAAACAACCATTGTTGTAATCTTGGTAGAACTGTTCATTTCTATCGTGATGGGTTTTTTTATCCAGCAAACCTTCAACAATGAGAAACAAGCTCCAATTGTAATCACTATCCCCTGCGAGCAAGGTATTGTCTAAATCAAATAAGGCTAGGTTTTGTGTCATATTCTTTCTTTATCTTTTATGTACCTGTTCTAAAGCATGTCTAAATCTTATCTGCATTTTTAGACGTTAAAATTAAAGCAACGCCTAATAATATCACTGCCAAGGCAATCACTTCATTTTGCGTCACATGCTCATTGGCAAACCAAATACCAACAGCAAAAGCCACAATCGGGTTCACAAAAGTATTGCTACTCGCAATCAAAGGCCGCACAGCTTTAAGTAAGTATTGGAAAGCACTGTAAGCAACGATAGAACCAAGCACGATTAAAAACAACATCGCACCCCAAGATTTGGCTGATACATTCTCGGGCCAAGACTCATTAAAGTAAGTACTTGCTATCATCAAGGCAATACCGCCAGCAATCATTTGGCATGCAGCACCCATCAACCCTTTAGGCATTGGCAAGTGCTTTCCCCAAATGGATCCAAATGACCAACTAGCTGCCGCAAAAATCAATAACAGTGCACTAACATAGTCTCCATGCAAACTGCCGCCTAAATTCAACAAGCCAATCCCCAGCACACCGAAAAAAATACCAATCCACTCTTGCCTAGTAATGTGATGACCCCACACACTAGAAAAAATCGCCATCCAAATAGGTACAGTCGAAATCGCTAAAGCCACCACACTAGAACTCACTGTTTGTTGTACATAACAGACGGTGCCATTGCCCAATGCTGGCAACAACAAACCCACAATCGACGCACCCTTCCACTCTGATAAAGTCGGATTCACGCTTCCTATTAATCGCATGATAATGTAGAGAATAACGCCTGCCACAGTAAATCGCACACCCGCTATTAAAAATGGGGGAAAGCTTTCTATACTAAAGCGTATCGCGAGATAAGTTGAGCCCCAGATAAAGTAGGTGCAGAACAATGCGATAACGATTAATAGTATTTGTTTGCTATTGGGCATTTATACCTTAACTAACATTTTGTTGTTCTAACTAGCCGTCAGTTACAACCTAAACATAGCATGAAATGCAACTTGATGAAATATATGTAAGTGTCGCTTTAAGTTATTAAGCGATGACAAATGTTTAAAAAAACCAATTGGATTCAATTGAGTAAATGGCTAATAAAGAGGATGCCTGAATTAGCATCGTCTTCCTTAACTAGACAACTAATTTTAAGAATTACTTCTGAAATCATTCGCCAGCTTTTTGAATAGCAAAATTTCTCAAGGAGTTTAAAGCTTGTGTGATAAAAGGTCGCTTGAACGCAGTCAGTACTGAGTAGTACGGCAAGTTCAAGCAACGCCGTTATCGCGCAACCTTTAAACGATTACTACACCTGGGGGTTTAGTTTTTCGGACTTGGTGTATAGCTTATTCAATCCATTCAAATAAGCATTCGCCGAAGCAATCACAATATCCGTATCTGCGCCCTGCCCATTCACAATGCGTCCACCTTTAGATAAACGCACGGTCACTTCACCTTGTGCATCTGTTCCTTTGGTTACATTGTTGACAGAATAAAGCTGTAGCTCTACACCACTATTGGCAATATTTTCAATTGCTTTAAATGTCGCATCAACAGGGCCGCCACCATCGGCTTCCGCCTTTTTTTCAACCCCACCATCAGAAAGTGTAATCACAGCGTGAGGCACTTCGCCCGTTTGCGAAGCAACCTGCAAAAACACTAACTTAAAGTGCTCACTTGCCTTGCTGACAAACTCATCACTAACTAAAGCATGTAAATCTTCATCAAAGATTTCTGACTTTTTATCAGCTAATGTTTTAAAGCTTGCAAAGGCTGTATTTAAGGAATCTTCACTGCTCAGCTCAATACCAAGCTCTTTTAAGCGCGATCTGAAAGCACTACGGCCAGATAGCTTGCCTAAGGTTAATTTATTCGCGTTCCAACCCACGTCCTCAGCGCGCATAATTTCATAAGTTTCTCTATGCTTCAATACGCCATCTTGGTGAATACCACTTTCATGTGCAAATGCATTAGCACCAACAATCGCTTTGTTCGGCTGCACAGGATAACCCGTAATCGTAGACACTAACTTAGATGCAGGTACAATTTGTGTCGCATCAATCCGCGTTGTTAAATTAAAGTAATCTTGACGTGTTTTAATCGCCATCACAACTTCTTCTAAACTCGCATTGCCTGCACGCTCACCTAAACCATTAATCGTACATTCCACCTGGCGTGCACCATTGGCTACTGCAGACAATGAGTTAGCAACGGCCATACCCAAATCATTATGGCAATGCGTACTCCACACCACTTTATTTGCGTTTTTAACCCGATTAATCAATGTTGCCATACGTTCACCCCAAGGTTCTGGAATGCTATAGCCGACGGTGTCAGGCACATTAATCGTCGTTGCACCGGCTTCGATGACTGCATCAAAGATGCGAACTAAAAAATCCATCTCGGAACGCACGGCATCTTCTGCTGAAAATTCCACATCTGGCGTGTATTCCAATGCCCACTTCACCGCTTGCACCGCACGTTCGACCACCTGGTCTTCCGTCATGCGCAATTTGTTTTCCATGTGGATTTTACTGGTCGCTATAAAGGTATGGATACGTCCATTTTTTTCTGCATGTTGCATGGCCGGCGTAATCGCTTCTCCGGCTCGACGCACATCATTTTCACTGGCACGTGCAAGTGAGCAAACCGTTGATTTGGTAATTAAACCGGCAACGGTTTGAATCGCATCAAAATCACCAGGGCTTGCCGCAGCAAAGCCTGCCTCAATTACATTTACGCCTAATTTTTCTAATTGGCGCGCAATTCGAATTTTTTCTTCTTTTGTCATGGCAGCCCCTGGGCTTTGTTCGCCATCACGTAAAGTGGTATCAAATATTATTACTTGATCTTGTTTCATCGTGTACTCCTAATCAATACACTAGATTATAAATGGTTTTTACCCGTTGCATAGCGTATGCACCAGTAAGAATAACTTTAATTGTGGGGGGTATATTTAGTGTGCGCTGACGCGCAGAGTTAGTGCTAGGTTTGTGCGTAACAAACCTGATGAGGCATTGATTGCTTGAGATGTGAAATGATTCAACATAAATTTATTATGTATAGTTTTAACTCTTTCAACTGCAGTCGTAGTCCTGCAGCGATAATACCGCTATTTTGCGACCGCTTTGCTTTTCAGTTTTGATTTAATCCACAGGTAATAACCTGACAAAGCGTACACGAATACAACAGTAAACAACACTTCTGGTGGGCTATAGGAGACCAAAACAAAAGCCAGCATAATGGCTAAAATCGCCACAAATGGAACACTTTCCTTCAAGTTAATTTCTTTACCGCTATAAAAAGCTAAATCACTGACCATGGATAATGCTGCAAACACGGTCAAACTCCAAGCCAGCCATTGCATTTTGATGGCGCCAAAAAATATCTCACGTCCAGTAATGCCATACTCATAAGATACCCAAACAAAACCGGCTATCAAAGCCGCTGCTGCTGGGCTAGGCAAGCCTTGAAAAAATCGTTTATCCTGCATTGGGTCTTCAGTTTTTGTATTAAACCTTGCCAGCCTTAACGCCGCACAAGCACAGTAAACAAATGCCGCAATCCAACCAATTTTTCCCAGTGGCTTAAGCGCCCAAACATATATAATTAACGCTGGCGCAACACCAAATGACACCATATCTGACAAACTATCGTACTCTGCTCCAAATGCACTTTGTGTATTCGTCATCCGCGCAACGCGTCCATCCAAACCATCCAGCACCATCGCGACAAATATAGCAACTGCAGCTTGCTCATATTTGAAATTCATCGCACTCACAATCGCAAAAAAGCCTGAAAACAAAGCTGCCGATGTAAACAAGTTTGGTAATAAATAAATACCTTTTGCCCGTGAAGGCTGACTGTCGTCACTATCTGTATCATGTCTAGCTAGTTCGGAAGCTTGTTTTGCCATATTTTTAATGTCATTCGATTAGTAATGTGTACTTAGTATATCAAATCTACACACATTCAGATGTTGATTTAATAGCACTTGTTAATCAGATAGGCCAACAAAAGCCACTCCATCGTTTATTCTCGCAAGATTCAATCATATTAATAAGTACTGTTATAACCCACTTATAAACATATAAAGTGTCAGTATTGTTTTGTATTCTGTGTCTATCTATTAAAATAACATTTTTACCTATTTTCGATATTACCATATGGCACAAAGCCTCTCACCTTCTGAAATCACTAAACGCACATTGCTGCAGCTAACAAAGCAAAGTTTGTCTCCGACGCCGAAAAACTACCAAAACACTTACAATAAAATTGCAGGGTTAAAGCCGGACAGTGCGGGACTTTTTTTACAAAGCACTGTCAAGTGTGGATAAAAGGCGTTAAGAATGCATAGAGCTAGAGCAGAAAATTGACCAGCCTGTCAAACAGAAAGACTGGGATTCAATAGAAAATACATTTCTCGACTTACTGTCTTAAAACAGTAAAAATACCGAGAGCAGTGTTAATTGGGCAGCACTCATTCGCAGATTAATCAAACAATTAGAAATCAGCCATAAAGGCATAACACTGAGCCGTAAAAAAGATGGGCTTGATCTCGTACTAAGTAATTTCTATAAAAAAACCTGAGACATTGGCTGATGTCAGCTCAAGTGTCGTTCTAAGAAGTGTAGTCGCTCCAACGAATACGGATAATGTAGCAGCGCAATTGCAAGACATGCTCACCAAAGCCTTTGATTTATCCTTATTCTCAATATTTTAAGACGAACCAGAAACTAAAAAAAACGCACTCGATTTACTACAAAAATTACGATCAAGACCATCTGAGCAGGTCTTAAATGAAAGTGTGTATGTGTTAAAAAACATTTTGTTTAGAGTGGAAACAGAACACGAAAATAAACAGGATATTCACCAAGCACTAATCGGCATCCTTACCTTACTCGCCAAAAGCATGGCTGAGTTGACGGTAGAGGATGAGTGGTTAAAAGGGCAGTTAACCATTGTCAATGATGTACTGAGCAAGCCTCTCAATATTCTTACTTTAGGGAATGCTGAAAGCAACTTAAAAGAATTACTTCATAAACAGGTCAACTTAAATCCTGCTTTACATTATCGGCAAGACTTAATCCAAAAATTGGCTTGCACTTTCATTTCACAGCTTATAGATATGACTGAAACGACCGATGAACACCATCAAAAAATTGGAAAGCATCAACATCAATTTGCTGGTATTGATAACATAGATGAATTAAATTGTGTATTACAAAACGAGCTGGAAGATATGCGCGCGGTGGGTTTAACGTTACAGCGTACGCGTGAAAAATTCAAGTACAGCCAAAACAAAATAACGCAGGCAGAGAAAAAATCGATGATCTCTCTGCAGTATTGGAATATATTAACGAGCTCTCCAATTAAGACTGCTTATCGGGCACATTGAATCGCCGTGGTATGGATCAAGCTTTAGCGCGAGAATTCAGCCACGCTGATTGGCACAACCCAGCCCTTTGTTTTGCGATGATGGATATTGATCATTTTAAAAAGCTTCATGGTGCATTGGGCCATAGTGCTGGCGATGGAGCGCTTACGCATTTTCCAAGGTGATTAAAGAAGTTAAGCGACTGTCAGATGAGATCGCTCGATACGGTGGCGTAGAGTTTATTCTTCTCCTACCTAATACTGAGCAAGATGATAGCGTTACAGTAATCGAACAGGTACAACGCCAGCTGACGAAAAAATTCTTTATACATAGTGACGAGCGTGTTGTCATTACATTTAGTGTGGGTGTGGCGCAACGAATAGGTGAAGTAACGCATGAGGAAATTATTCCCCGTTCGTATGCTGTATTTTATGCTGCTAAAAAGGCTGATCGTAATCGCGTCATGTCTGCTAACGTGCAACAGTCTTCTTTGATTAAAGCGTTACAGAAGAAATAAGTAAGCGTACGAACAAGACAAATACGGATAGATGCATCGTTCAGTTGCAAACGTATGCTGTCGGCTATATTCGCCTGTGTTAATATCTCGCTAAATCAAACCACTCAGTTTTAAACTTAGCGTTAAACATCAATCAGCATATGCAATTCACTTTACATCACACAGATGGTCCCGCCCGCCGCGGTACGGTGCATCTTAAACATGGCGACGTTCAAACACCCGCCTTTATGCCAGTTGGCACTTACGGCACGGTTAAAGCCATGTCGCCACTTGAGCTCAACGAGATTGACGCACATATCGTGCTCGGCAATACCTTTCATTTATGGTTGCGCCCAGGCTTAGACGTGATTAAAGCACATGGCGGCTTACATAAATTCATGGGTTGGGATAAACCCATCCTTACTGACTCGGGTGGTTTTCAAGTATTTAGCTTAGGTGCAATGCGTAAAATCAGTGAAGAAGGCGTTAAGTTTCAAAGCCCAATTAATGGTGATATTTGCTTTTTAACACCTGAAGAATCGATGCGTATTCAAAAAGTATTAAATTCTGATATCGTCATGATTTTTGATGAATGCACGCCTCACCCTGCGACACATAAAGAAGCTGAAGACTCTATGCAGCTCTCATTACGCTGGGCGCAGCGTAGTAAAAATGCACACCAAGGGAATGACAATGCTTTATTTGGCATTATTCAAGGCGGCATGTATGAAGACTTACGTGATGTTTCTTTGAATGGTTTAAAAGATATTGATTTTGATGGCTTTGCCATTGGCGGCTTATCGGTTGGTGAGCCTAAAGAAGATATGCAACGCATACTGGAACACACTGCTCCTCAAATGCCTACGTACAAACCACGCTATTTAATGGGTGTTGGTACACCTGAGGATTTAGTGAATGCCGTGAGTCATGGTGTGGATATGTTTGACTGCGTCATGCCAACCCGTAATGCCCGTAACGGCTGGTTGTTCACACAATATGGTGATGTGAAGATTAAAAATGCATTTTACAAACAGGATATGCAGTCTTTAGATGCCACCTGCGATTGCTATACGTGCCAAAACTTCACCCGTTCGTATTTACACCATTTACACAAAGTCGGTGAAATTTTAGGTTCACGCTTAAATACCATCCATAACTTGCACTACTATCAAATGCTAATGCAAGGCATGCGTGATGCCATTGAGGCCGATCAGTTTGATGCATTTAAAACTGAATTTTCAGAAAAACGAGCACGCTTAACTAGCGAATAGAAGCACTAAATAAGAATGGTTTTTATTGTCGTTATCGTTTAAATTTCATTTAAAATCAATTACTAATAAACATTTACATTGCTTTCATATACAAAGCTACGTAACATAAGCATAACGAAATAATGGAGACCCAAAATGAAGGGCGATAAAAAAGTAATCGACATTTTAAATGACCTATTAACAGGTGAGCTGTCTGCCAGCGATCAGTATTTAATTCATGGTGAAATGGTTTCCGATTTTGGCATGCCGCAATTAGCCGCCCATATGTTGCATGAATCTGAACATGAACATTTACACGCCAAACTCATTATCCAGCGTATTTTGTTTTTAGAAGGTACACCTAATGTGGCTAAACGTGATGCGCTGAATATTGGCGACAACGTCAAAGAAATGTTGGAAAATGATTTAGCACTTGAATATAGCGTGGTGAAGCATCTTAAAAAATCCATTGAGGCCTGCGAAAAAGCTAGTGATTTCGTCACACGTGACATGTTAATCACGCAGTTAGATGATACTGAGATGGATCATGCTTATTGGATTGAGAAACAATTGAAACTGATCAAACTCATCGGTCTTGAGAACTACCAACAAAATCAAATGCAAGATCCGCCCGCCGCTTAAGGAATAGAAAGGAATAGAGATGAAAACAGATAAAAAAATTATCGCCATGCTAAATAAGGTTCTTAAAAATGAGTTAACGGCGATTAACCAATATTTTCTGCATGCGCGTATGTTTAAAAATTGGGGTTTGGAAAAACTCAACGATTATCAATACAAGCAATCTATCCGCACTATGAAAGAAGCGGACAAAGTGATTGAGCGCGTCTTGTTCTTAGAAGGCCTACCTAACTTACAAGACCTTGGTCGATTAATGATTGGTGAAGACGTTGTTGAGTGTTTAGCCAGCGATTTAAAGCTTGAACAAGAAGTTCATCGCCCCGCACTCATTGAAGCGGTCGCATTGTGTGAAGAGATGCAAGACTTTGTTTCACGTGAGTTATTTGAAGAGTTATTAACTGCGTGTGAAGATGCCATTGATTGGTTAGAAACACAGCAAACGCTCATTAGTGATGTCTCATTACCAAACTACTTACAGTCTCAGATTGAATCCGACTAATATCTCAGTTTTTCTATCAGAATGAATTAAGTCGCATCTGCGATTTTTTCTTGTCCCAAATCGCGCCTTCTGACTTGACAAAATATCTATAAACGATAATAATTCTCAATATTGTTTCTATTCGTGAGTTCAAGTATGTACGTCTGTGTTTGCAACGGAGTCACTGAGCGTCAAGTGTATAAAGCCATCGACGCTGGTGCAACAACTGTTAAAGCATTAAGTCGCCAACTCGGTGTTGGAACACAATGCGGTACGTGTGTTGGCTGTGCAAAAGCGTGTTTATCAAAAGCTCATCTGTTAGAAACACAATCATCGAAAACAGAACTCACTAGCAACGTATTTCCTATTGCTAAATCTGAAGCAGCATAGGGAAAGAATCCCGTTCTCTTTTACTCTCAATCCTAAGCAACGAAACTCTGTGTTAAAATCCTGCCTTAAATTTTAGTTATCATTTAACACAGGAAAATTATCATGTTTATTTCTAACGCATATGCTGCTGCTGCAGCGCCGGGTACTGATTTAATGAGCTTCGCACCAATGCTGATTATTTTTGTTTTGTTTTACTTCATGTTGATTCGCCCTCAAATGAAGCAAGCAAAAGAAACAAAAGCCATGATTGCTGCACTTGCAACAGGTGACGAAGTCGCAACCACAGGTGGTGTTATCGGCAAAATCACAAAGGTGAGTGACAGCTTCATTTCAATTGAAATCGCGGCTAATACAGTGGTTACAGTGCAAAAACATGCTGTGCAAACATTGCTACCACCAGGCACATTGAAATCTGCATAAGTAGCCCAACTTAAACCTAAACCATTATTAAAAGTATTAAGCGAGCCTTAACATGAACCGCTATCCCACGTGGAAGTATATCCTCATTGCCGCATCCGTCATTATTGGGTTGCTATATACCATCCCTAATTTATATGGTGAATCACCTGCAGTACAAGTGAGCCCAGCTAGGGCATCACTGAAAGTAGACCAATCTTTACTAACAAAAGTTGAAGCAGCACTGGAGTTAGCCACGATTCCATTTGAAGGTATTTACCTTGATGAATCTGGCGTAAAAGTGAGATTTAGCAGCCCAGAAGAGCAGCTAAAAGCCAAAGACAGACTGATTGAGAACTTAGGCAAAGACTACACCATTGCCCTCAACCTACTCTCTCAAACACCTGACTGGCTACTCGCCATTGGTGCTAAACCAATGTATCTCGGTTTGGACTTGCGTGGTGGTGTGCATTTCTTATTACAAGTGGATATGGATGCCGCATTAACGAAATCGGTTGAAAGCAGTGTTGGTGATTTCCGTTCAGCCATGCGTATTGAAAAACTGAACTACACTGGCATATCTCGCGAAGCATTCAACATCAAAGTTAACTTTGAGAGCGAAGCTGAGATGGAAAAGGCGCGCCGATTCCTAGGTATGAATTATCCTGATTTGAACTACAACCCTAGCGGGAGTGGATCAAACTTTACGCTGACCGTAAGATTAAGCCCACAGGCAAAAAAGCAAATTCAAGAATTTGCGCTTAAACAAAATTTGCTCACATTGCATAACCGGATTAACGAACTAGGAGTAGCTGAGCCTATCTTACAACAACAAGGTTTAGACCGCATTGTGGTACAACTGCCTGGTGTACAAGACACAGCAAAAGCTAAAGAAATCTTAGGTCGTACCGCCGCATTAGAAGTTCGCATGGTCACGGCACATGGAACCCGTACTGATGCGAGGGACTATTTCCCCAAGAAAATCGAAGATGCGCTTAAAGGCATTATTCCAGCAGGTAGTGAATTACTTTACTCAAGAATCGAAGAACCACTACTGGTTTCTAAAAGAGTCGTGTTCTCAGGCGAAAACTTAGTTTCGGCCAGCCCGAAACCTAGCCAACAAGGTGGTGGCGCTGAGATTGCAGTGAGCCTAGATTCTAAAGGTGCTGGTTCTATGAAGTTAACCACCAGAGATGGCGTTAACCGTAGAATGGCCGTTATTCTGGTTGAAAAAGGCAAAAAGGAAGTCTTAACGGCACCAACTATTCAATCTGAGCTTTCATCGAAATTTATAATTACTGGCATGGAGAACTTAAGTGAGGCTAGTGACTTATCTTTACTCATGCGCGCTGGTGCATTAGCTGCACCAATGGAAATCATTGAAGAGCGCACGGTTGGCCCAAGCATGGGTGAAGAAAATATTAAAAGCGGTATCAACTCGACACTATGGGGTTTTGCTGCCATTGCTTTAATGATGATGTTCTATTACATGTTATTTGGTACGGTTTCAGTGGCAGCATTGGCCATTAACTTGCTGCTTTTAGTTGCACTATTGTCTATGTTGCAAGCCACACTAACATTGCCAGGATTAGCGGCGATTGCTTTAGCACTGGGGATGGCGATTGATGCTAACGTATTGATTAATGAGCGTATTCGTGAAGAGCTACGAGATGGCAATACACCACAAGCCAGCATCCGTATTGGATACGAAAAGGCCTTCGGTACAATTATGGATTCTAACATCACCACATTAATTGCTGGTGCTGCTTTATTTATGTTCGGCACAGGTCCGATTAAAGGGTTTGCCGTCGTACACGTGTTAGGTATTCTTACTTCAATGTTTAGTGCGGTCATGGTGTCACGCGGTATTGTGAACTTAATCTACGGCTACCGCCGTAATAAAATCACTAACCTTTCTATTGGCCAAGATTAAGCCAATTAACGATTAGCATTTAAAGAGTCAATATTATGGAATTTTTTAGAATTCAAAAAGACATCCCGTTCATGAGTTACGGTCGTCTCACAACGACCATCTCTCTAGTCACCTTTATTCTTGCAGTCTTCTTTTTAGGCACCCGAGGATTGAATTACGGCGTTGATTTCACTGGTGGCACGGTGATGGAAGTGAGTTACCCACATGCTGCGGATATCGACGGCATTCGAAAAGCCATTAATAGTATCGACTTAAAAGATGCCACCGTGCAAAATTTTGGCACCAGTCAAGATGTATTGATCCGCTTGCCAATCAAAAAAGAGCTGTCTATTGCTCAATTGTCGGAAGAAGTCACAACCGCACTAAAAGCAACCGATAGCAGTGTAGAAATACGTCGTGTTGAATCTGTCGGTTCGCAAGTTGGTGACGAGCTATTCGAAAATGGTGCTTTAGCACTATTAATCGTTTTATTTGGCATTTCTGCTTATCTTGCTATGCGTTTCGAATGGCGTTTTGCGGTTTCTGCCATTGTTGCTAACATGCACGATGTGGTGATTATTCTTGGCTTTTTTGCTTTCTTCCAATGGGAATTCAGCTTGACTGTATTAGCTGCGATTTTAGCCGTACTTGGTTACTCTGTGAATGAATCGGTTGTGGTATTTGACCGAGTGCGTGAAAACTTCCGAAAAATGCGTAAAGCAGGTACGGTAGAGGTTATTGATAACGCGATTACACGCACACTATCTCGCACCGTGATTACCCATACATTAACGCTCACCATGGTAGGTTCCATGTTATTCTTCGGTGGTGAAGTACTGCATTACTTCTCATTAGCATTGGCCATTGGCATTTTATTCGGTATTTATTCTTCTGTGCTTGTTGCCTGTCCTGTTGCTCTGTTACTTGGCGTTAGTCGCACCAATCTGATTGGTGATGTCGATAAAAAGAAGAAAACTGAAGGCGAAGAAGAAATTATTGCGTAAACCAGCAATGATTAAAACGCATTAACAGCAGATCTGTTAATGCGTTAAACTAATTTATCTTGATAACAACTTAAAAAAACGCTTGGACAACATTCCTCTTTCTTGGCAATTTAGCGTACTAGCCCTCTTGCTAATGCTTTCAGCATTTTTTTCAATGTCTGAAACTTCGTTGATGTCTATCAACCGCTATCGCTTGCGCCATTTAGTCAAAGAAGGCCATCGCGGTGCAAAACTCACCAACGCTCTACTCCTCAAAACAGACAAACTGTTGGGCGTTATTTTATTGTGCAATAACTTTGTCAACACAGCACTAGCCACCTTAGTGACCGTCATGACGGTCAACTTATTTGGCGAAGGTGAATGGGTGCTGATGTGCAGCACGATTGCAGTTACCTTTGCCATTCTCATTTTCAGTGAGATTTCACCTAAAATTATCGCGGCGGCCTATGCTGAAAAAGTTGCTATTTTTGTTAGCTATATTCTATATCCACTATTGCGCGTGTTGTATCCCGTCGTTTGGTTTGTCAATCTATTTGTAGAAGCATGGCTCAAGATTTTGGGCATTAAGATTAATTTCGGCGATAGCATCAAATCCCTCAGCATGGATGAATTACATAGCATCGTCACCGATGCTGGCAAATTCTTACCCAGCAAGCATCGTTCTATTCTGCTCAACCTCTTTGAATTAGAAAAAGTTGAAGTCGATGATGTGATGACTGCACACACACAAGTTGAAGTGCTTAATTTCGACATTCCATTAGATGACATTTTAGACCGAATTGCGAATAGCCAACATACAAGACTGCCTGTACGTGAAGGTGATACAGAAGAAATTTTTGGCATTTTACATATTCGAAAAGTAATGAATCAGCTACGTTTACATCATAAAAATAATGAAGATGTGGTTAGTAAAAACACTTTACGTGATGTCATTAGCCCGCCTTATTTTATTCCTTCTGGCACACCCTTGTATACACAAATACAACAGTTTCAAGAAAAGAAAGAGCGTATTGGCTTAGTGGTTAATGAGTATGGCGAACTGAAAGGGTTGGTAACACTAGAAGATATTTTAGAAGAGGTGATTGGCGACTTTACCACCCAGTCACCGAGCCGTGTTGGCAGCTTTCATCAGGAGGAAGATGGTGGATGGTTAGTGGATGGCAGCAGCTCATTACGTGACCTTAATAAAAAGCTCCATCTAAACTTACCATTGGATGGCCCACGCACATTGAACGGCTTAGTTTTAGAGCACTTCCAAGACATCCCAGAATCAAGTACTTGCTTTAAAATCAACTCACATATTCTGGAAATCGTACAAACGCAGGATAGAGTAGTAAAAAGCGTTAAAATCCTGCCCTAAACTCCCTAAATCCAACCTATTATGAAACCCTACTCAGATTAGGCTTGAATTTTTTATCATTTAGCCCAAAATAGGATATACAGTACATTTAAAGAAGCACATGGCGACAAAACAATCTACAGGTGATCTTGCTATAGAGCCTAGCAAAGTAAAACCAAAATTACCGGCTATGTATAAAGTTTTGCTAAAAAATGACGATTACACCCCTATGGAGTTTGTAGTTAAAACCATACGACACTTTTTTAATAAAACGCGGGAACAAGCAACAGAAATTATGCTCCAAGTACATACTAAAGGAGCTGGCGTCTGCGGCGTATATCCAAAAGATATTGCAGAAACCAAAATGAACCAAGTATTAAAAAGCGCAGAAAAGTCACAACACCCTTTGCAGTGTGTGATAGAGCCCGCGTAACCACAGATAAGAAGAGGATATACATGATTGCACAAGAATTAGAAGTGAGTCTACACATGGCTTTTATGGATGCTAGGCAGAATCGTAATGAGCTGATCACCATAGAGCACTTGTTATTAGCGATGATTGATAATCCAACGGCTGCTAATGTCTTACGCGCCTGTGGTGCGAAATTTGAAGTGCTACGTGCAGAACTTAATCAGCATATTGCTGAGCATACGCCGGTTGTTGAAGGCGAAGACGAGGTCGATACGCAACCGACACTTGGTTTTCAACGGGTCATACAGCGTGCCATGTTACATGTACAATCATCTGGAAAGAAAGAAGTATCTGGCGCAAACGTACTCGTCGCTATCTATGGTGAAAAAGATTCGCATGCGGTTTTCTTTTTACACCAGCAAGGTATTACTAGGCTTGATGTGGTTAACTTTATTTCTCACGGTGTAGCAAAAGCGCCAGGTGAGAACCCAGGCAGCACAGAAGGTACTGAAAGCACTACTGAAGAAGAAACTGCACCACAAAGTGCATTAGATAGTTACACGCTCAACCTTAACAAAGAAGTGGCTGCAGGAAAAGTTGACCCCTTAATTGGACGCGACAGTGAGATAGAACGTGTTATTCAAACACTTTGCCGCCGCCGTAAAAACAACCCGCTTCTAGTTGGTGAAGCTGGTGTTGGCAAGACCGCTATAGCAGAAGGCTTAGCACACCGTATTGTTGAAAAAGATGTACCAGACGTCCTAGAAAATGCGACTGTCTACTCCCTTGATATGGGTGCGTTACTAGCAGGTACTAAATACCGAGGTGATTTTGAGCAACGCTTAAAAGCCGTCATGAAACAATTAGAGGAGGAAGAAGGTTCAATCTTGTTCATTGATGAAATCCATACATTAATTGGTGCAGGCGCAGCAAGTGGTGGCACATTGGATGCCAGCAACTTACTTAAACCCGCGTTATCTAGCGGCAAGCTAAAGTGTATTGGCGCGACTACTTACCAAGAATATCGCGGTATTTTTGAAAAAGATCATGCGCTTTCTCGCCGCTTCCAAAAAGTGGATGTAGTCGAACCAAGTATTGATGAGGCGATTGCTATTCTGAAAGGGCTTAAATCAAAATTTGAAGCGCATCACGGTATTAAATATAGTGCTAGTGCGCTGACCACTGCGGTAGAGCTATCAGCCAAATATATCAATGATCGCTTTTTACCAGATAAAGCCATTGACGTTATTGACGAAGCGGGTGCGGCACAACGTATTCTGCCTAAGCCAAAACGTAAAAAAACTATTGGGAATAAAGAAATTGAAGATGTTGTGGCTAAAGTCGCACGCATTCCGCCTAAAAACATCTCAAATGATGATAGAAGCACATTAAAAACATTAGATCGTGATTTAAAAGCCGTTGTATTTGGTCAAAACAAAGCCATTGAAACACTGACATCTGCTGTCAAAATGGCACGTAGTGGCATTGGCCAAGGCAATAAACCAGTTGGTAGCTTCTTATTTAGCGGGCCGACTGGTGTTGGTAAAACAGAAGTGGCTAAACAACTGGCGTACATTATGGGTATCGACCTCATTCGCTTTGATATGAGTGAGTATATGGAACGCCACGCGGTATCTCGTTTAATTGGCGCGCCTCCAGGTTATGTCGGCTTTGAACAAGGCGGTTTATTAACAGAAGCGATTAGCAAACAACCTTACTCAGTATTAATTCTTGATGAGATCGAAAAAGCACATCCAGATATCTTTAATATCTTATTGCAAGTTATGGATCACGGCACGTTAACGGATAATAATGGCCGCAAGGCAGACTTTAGAAATGTGACGATTATCATGACAACTAACGCAGGTGCTGAAAGCTTGTCGAAAGCGAGCATTGGCTTTACTAACAGCAAGGATGTCAGTGATGAAGCAGCCGACCTTAAACGGTTATTCTCTCCTGAGTTCCGTAATCGTTTAGACGCCACAGTGTCATTTGCACCGCTTTCACAAGAAATCATCGTCCGTGTGGTTGATAAATTCTTGATGCAATTAGAAGATCAATTACACGAGAAAAAAGTCGATGCGACATTTAGTGATGAGCTAAAATTACATCTAGGTAAAAAAGGCTTCGACCCACTGATGGGTGCAAGACCAATGGCGCGCCTGATTCAAGACACCATCCGCAAAGCCTTGGCCGACGAATTATTATTCGGCCGCTTAGTGACTGGTGGCACGGTAAACGTTGATATTGATGATAAAGAGGAGGTTAAACTTTCTTTCCCATCAAATAAGCCTAGCAAAAAGAAAGATTTAGAAGCTGAAACTGAATAGCATTGGTTTTTTAACTATTCGTTTTAAAAACACCCAATCTACTCAATGTAGGTTGGGTGTTTTTGCATGATACTGACAAATAATTCCGATTCAATTAACGTTGTAAGCCATGCATTTAGTTGCATATAGGGTGATGCTTCAAACCAAGCGATATCAACGCCTCTGAACTGTCGTATAAATGGAAAAATGGCGATATCGGCTAAAGTGGGTAGCGGTCCAAACAAACCATCACTCGTCTCCAGTCGTGCTTCTAATTTTTGTAAAAACACTTCACCGACTGTCCGATGTTCTACTTGTGTTTTTTCTGGATTTCGCTCTGGATATTTATAAGCATCTAATGACGCTTTAAAAACAGTGTCATTTTCCACAATCAGTGCTTTTGTCAAATCGATATCTGCTGATAACCAACCGTCAACATCTTGTTGATCTAGCGCCCAATCAATAATATCTAAACTTTCATCAATGATCTGTGCATCCGGCAACTCTAAAACGGGAACGGTACCCTTAGGTGAAATCGACAGCAAGTGTTTGGGCTTATCGCGAAATAATATCTCTCGTATATTAACATCAATACCTGCATACTGAAGCGCCATACGCGCCCGCATCGCATAAGGGCAACGTCTGTAGGAATATAAAACAGGTGTCGTCATGCGTTAGCCCAACGCTTTACAAACATCATTAATCAACGTAGGACCTTTATAAATTAATCCACTATAGACTTGTACTAAACTCGCCCCAGAAGCGATTTTCTCAACTGCATCAGCACCACTTGCAATACCACCCACACCAATAATCGGGATAGCACCTTGTAGCTGCTTAGATAGCTGTTGGATAACAAGAGTCGATTGGTTGCGGACTGGGGCGCCAGACAAACCACCCTTTTCTTCTCCATGAGCAAGACCTTTCACTTGATCACGTGCCAATGTCGTGTTGGTTGCAATCACACCATCTATTTGATGTTGCATTAGCAAATCAGCAATTTCAATCACTTGTGCTTCAATCAAGTCTGGTGCTATTTTCAGTGCAATAGGCACGTACTTGCCATGTTGCTGTGCAAGCTTTTCTTGTGATTGTTTTAATGTTGCCAACAAATCTGATAACGTATCTTTTTCTTGTAAGTCCCGTAAGTTCTTCGTATTCGGTGATGAGATATTAACGGTGATATAACTTGAGTGAGCATAGACTTTTCCCATGCAAATCAAATAGTCATTAACCGCCTGTTTATTGGGTGTATCAAAATTCTTGCCAATGTTAATACCTAGAATGCCTTTAAACTTAGCGGCTTTTACATTCTCTACTAAGTGATCAACGCCAAGGTTATTAAAGCCAAAACGATTAATGATGCCTTGCGCGTCAGGCAGGCGAAATAATCGCGGCTTAGGGTTGCCTGATTGAGGTCGTGGGGTTACTGTGCCGACCTCTACAAAGCCAAAACCAAGTGCAGCCATACCATCTATCACTGCGCCATTTTTATCGAGCCCTGCGGCCAATCCGACAGGGTTAGGAAAGCTTAGACCCATGACTTCTCTTGGCTCACAGCTTGGTGTTGAGCATAAATTTAGCAAGCCTAGCTTTTCACTGAGCTTTAAGCTTTTCAACGTTAAGTCATGTGTTCGTTCAGCTTCTAATTGGAACAGGAATGGTTTTGCAATTGGGTATAAATTCATGATTCTATTTTACGCGAGAAATGCTGTCTATTTAATTGCTATGGGGCAAAGTGGTGAAATGTAATTGGGCTTAATAATGTAAAGTTGCCTTCACTTCTAATAACCTAGCCTCAAAGATAGCCTGCTTAATCTGCTTTGGTGAGTTCTGTTGTTTAGCCACTTTACCTGCATTGATTTTATTTGCTGCTTTCAACGTTTTACGCATCAGCTCTGCTTCCGGAATATCGATACTTTCTAACCCCAAACGACCACGAGCATCACACTCACAAGATTGTAAAAACGACTCAAAACGATCAGGCTGTCGAATCGCATCCAACTCAATTAAGAAGGTTAATAATGTACTCGGCTTCATCTGCATCACTTGATGTTCTTTGATATGAAACTTTGCCACCATATAGGCAAGCTGAGCACAGTCATTCGGAATGCGTAGGCGCTTACTAACTTTCCTAACAAACTTAGCGCCGCGTTCATCATGTCCAATATGCCGTGGCAAAACATCTTTAGGTGTAGTGCCTTTACCTAAATCATGTAATAACGTTGCTAACCGCACAGGCAAGCTAAAATTTTGTTTGGAAGCATAATCAATAGCCATCATCACATGCACGCCTGTATCAACCTCAGGGTGATGTTTTGCAGGCTGAGGCACACCCCATAAGCAATCTAACTCAGGTAAGATTCTTTCTAGTGCACCACAAGATCGCAACACATCGAACATGCGACTTGGCTGCACTTCCATCAGTCCTTTTGACAATTCCTGCCAAACACGCTCTGACACCAAGGCATCGAATTCTCCATCAGCCACCATTTTCTGCATCAACAGCATTGTTTCAGGTGCAATAGTAAAGTCTGTAAAGCGAGCTGAAAAACGAGCTGCCCGCAAGATACGCACAGGATCTTCTACAAAAGCTTCACCAACATGTCTAATCGTTTTATTCTGGATATCCAACTGACCTTGATGCGGATCGACTAATTGACCATCTGAGGACTTTGCAATGGCGTTCATTGTAAAATCACGGCGCGCAAGATCTTCTTCTAAAGTGACATCTGGTGATGCATGCACAACAAAGCCTTTATAACCTTTACCCGTTTTTCGTTCGGTTCTTGCTAATGCATATTCATCATGTGTTTTAGGGTGTAAAAAGACAGGAAAATCTTTCCCCACTGGCTTATACCCTAAGCTAAGCATTTCTTCTGCTGTACTACCTACTACAACATAATCATGGTCTTTAACTTCAAAACCTAGCAATACATCACGTACAGCACCGCCTACCGTGTAAACAGATAAAAAACGAGCCATACTATCTTCTGGCATTAATAGCACGTCCTGCAGCCTTTCTAAACCGATCATATGCTGCTCGTGGTGTTTGATTCATGATGTACTCTTGCATCACCGCATCTAATGGCGTTAATACAATGTAGACCTCATCTTGAATAGGCTTATCCATCACACTATCAGCTTCCATCGAACGCACGTTATCGCGTGTCATTAACTTAATCGGAAACCACTCCATGAACCATGCTTGCAGATAAGATAGTTTGTCACTTAAGCCAATAATTGGTTTTTCTTTCCCCATGACTTGCATCACTTTTACTACCAATGTCCGTAATGTATAAACTTCAGGGCCAGCAAGCGCATAGCTTTTTGAAAAAGTATCGTCATTGTCCAAACTATTCATGAAAATAGTCGCTATATCTTCCACCCAAATCGGTTGAAACTTGGCTCCTGGTTTGGCCAAGAATATAGCAGGAAGGTATTTGATTAAAGTTGAAAATAAATTTAAAAAGTTATCGCCGCGCCCAAAGATAACCGATGGTTTGAATATCGTGATATCAACTGATTTTTTAAATCGTACCAAAGCTGCTTCACCTTTAGCCTTGCTTTGTAAGTACTGGCTTGGCGCATCCTTAGATGCTTTTAAGGCACTCATATGCAATAAGCGCTTAATGCCTAATTCACTGCATATTGTCGCAATTTTTTTAGGTAGCTGATGGTGTGCATGTTCAAAAGTATGGCGTCGACTTTCATGCAAAATACCAACCAGATTAATTACAGCATCACAACCAGCTAAACAAGCTGCAAATGCTTTATCATCATTCAAATCACAAGTTACCACTTCCACATGTGGCAGCAAAATCAAATGTTTCGCACGCTCTCTATCCCGCGTCAACACTTTCACACGATAACCAGCCGCATCTAATTTGCTAACAATACTGCTACCAACAAATCCCGCCCCTCCAATTACTCCTATTTGTTTTATTGCCATTTTATACCTACCACTTCATCAATTATTGATATTGCTTAGCTCACTGCTTTTGCAGGCGTACGTCCCATTAGCTGCTTAAGTGTCATGCCTTTAATACCCAGTTGTTGGTTATACATATACATATTAGCCATGACGCGTTGCACATACTTGCGCGTTTCATCAAATGGAATAGTTTCTGCATAAATTACCCCTTCTAAAGATTGTGCACCCAACCACTTTTTTGCTCGACTTGGCCCTGCATTGTAGCCTGCAGTTGCCATGATCTTATTACCATCCATCAGCGCTAGCGTATACCTTAAATAATAAGTTCCGATAGTCACATTTGTGACTAAATCATGGATCATACTGCGCTTGTAATTGTCAACGCCTGCACGTTTCGCAGCCCATCTCGCTGTCGTTGGCATCAGCTGCATTAAGCCTGTTGCACCAACATGTGACTTCGCATAGTCCATAAAGCGACTTTCTTGTCTTGTTATACCCTGTACCCAAGAAACATCGACGCCTTGCACGTTTGCTACATTTGTCATCAATTTTTTATATGGCATCAAATACCGTAATGAGAAATCATGAACGCTTCTTGTACCGTCCGCAGTGTTAATCGCTAAATCATTCCAACCTTTTTGATTTGCAAACTCAGCTGCCGCTAACAATTGTTTGTCATTAAACGAGGTAATCACCTTCTTCCACTCGCGTCTACCCTCCCACCGCAGTCCTAGGTTTAACAAGACCTCTGTACGTTTCACACCTGGTAACTTTCCAATAGCAGCCACTTCACGCTTCGTGGCATTATAATGCGTCAACTTAGGTGGGGAGTAATTCACCAATTCATCTTGCGCTAACCAGCCATAATAATGGCGCTCAAGCGAAAGCCTAGTCAAAATATCAACGGCCTGTTTGTCTTGTTGATTAACATTCTTTTTTAATGCCATTAACGCACGCGCTTTCCAATAGCGCCAACAAGCCTCCTCTGCAATTTCAGGTTGCATTTTCGCAATAACTGTTAATAAGTGCGTCCAATCGGACTGGCGTAAAGTAGCCCTTGCATACCATGAAATCTGCTCAGGACTCAGGCTTGCTACATCTGTTTTTTGAAACCATAGTTCAGCTTCTGGTTCATGGCGCTTAGCTGCCAATAGCCCAAGCATTGCATGAAAGTGTGATTTTTCATCTCGACTCAATAGACTTGCAATTTTTTTATACGCATTAATGGCTGTCCATGTATCTTTTCTTGCCAGCCGAGCCAGGGCAAACAAATTAACTTCATGTCCAAACCTTGTGCCTAATGAAACGCGTTTTTTCTTTAAGAAAGTACTAGGCGACTTGTAAGCACTGCTCATTAATTTCTGATGATTAGTTTTATAACGCTTGCTGCGCTTGATAATAGCTTTGGCTAAGCTCACTCTGTTTTGTTCAGCTGCCATTCTAAATCGTTGCCATACTGCATCTTCATCAATAACGCCGGCAGATTCCATCGCATCAAATAATGTGTCGCATTCTCGAGGCTGACTTTGCCCTGTTAACCACAAGTGTTTAAAAGGTATTAAAGAAGCATTGCTATCCCGCACATGAGCAGCCTCAGCTGCTAAGCATTCAACTGCTGTATTTTTAGTTGCTTGGTAAAGTCCAAGTTCTTGTGCAAATAGTCCCCACTTTCCCTGTATGCCCAGTTTCTTTAGTAAACTGCCTCGTAAAGATTGCACAAAAGCATAGTCTTCATGCTGCACTAAAAAGCTTGAAATTACACTATTATCTGTGCCCTCTAGGTTAAGCGTCATTAACCAATATTGTGCATAAGGCGCCAGTATATGATGTTGCCCTTTTAATTTATTGGTATATTCATTTAACGCGGCAGCATTCTCTTTATCATAGGCTTCACGTGCTTTGAGGACATTCATATCACCTAGATTCCCAAAGCTAGCTGTTGCAAACAGTGTAGCAAAGTAAAAGACAAGAAAACGACTCGTTAATAACTTCATTACTACCACCTAGAATCTGATTACACGTGAAATCAAGTTCAGCAATACTAAAATCAACACAAACCATGCCGAATATTTTAATACCTGCTTCATTAATAATAAATATTGCTTATTACGCGTTATCACAAAAGCAAGCAACATAACAAAAGTAGCAATGAGTACGGTTGCAATGATGATGCGAGTTATGAACAATGCGCTACCACACCCTTAATTAAAATGCGGCATCAGATTAGGGCTGAAGTGAACAGCCTGCTCTTGAAATCCGGGTGGGGCCTCGCTCACATCGTCAAATGTGACATATTCCCATGCCGTAGTATCTGCAAATAATTCACGTATCATTTGATTGTTCAATCCATGCCCAGATTTATAAGCAGTAAATACACCTAATAATGGGTGGCCTAGCATATATAAATCACCAATGGCATCGAGCACTTTATGCTTTGCAAACTCATCCTCATAACGCAGACCATCTGTGTTTAATACGCGAAACTCATCTAACACAATCGCATTATCCAAACCACCCCCACGTGCCAAACCATTTGCACGCAAATACTCGACTTCATGCACGAAACCAAATGTCCGCGCGCGGCTAATTTCAGTAATATAGGAATTGTCAGAAAAGTCAATTTTCACATTATTACCAGAGTCTTCAAATACCGGGTGTGCAAAATCAATCGTAAAATCCATTTTAAAACCATGATAAGGCTCTAGTGTAGCCCACTTATCTTGGTTGATCATTTCCACTTTCTTTTTAATGCGGATGAATTTTTTAGGTGCATCTTGCTCAATGATGCCTGCTGATTGCAATAAGAAAATAAATGGGCCAGAGCTGCCGTCCATAATCGGCACTTCTGATGCGTCCAATTCAACGATAATGTTATCCACACCCAAACCCGCTAATGCTGACATTAAGTGTTCAACAGTCGCTACACGTGCACCATTTCGCTCTAGGGCAGAGCACATGCGCGTATCGCTTACTGCGTCAGGCGTCGCTTGTATTTCAGGCGTGTCGGGCAAATCGACACGTCTAAACAGAATGCCAGTATCAATTGCAGCAGGGAGAAGCGCTAATGTTACTTTCTCTCCATTATGCAAACCGACGCCAGTCGCGCTCACCTTTGTCTTTAAGGTTCTTTGTTTTAACACTAATTTCCTATCGTTTTGTTTTCAGCACCAATGACCTAATATCGACAGCTTAATACCAACGTTTGCAACTCACTATCTTGACTAATAGTTTAGCATAATCACATATGTCGATATTACTACAACCACTGGTATACCAGCAATCTAGTCAGCCTGTTTACGTAAGAATGCAGGGATATCATATTCTTCAACCCCATTCTGTTTCATCGCATCCACTTGTGCACGACGACTGTTTGGACTAAACACAGAAGGCGCTTCATTAATTGTTTCTTGTTCAGTGTAAGCAGGCATATTATCAGTACCAGTGCGGGTATTAGTCATCACACGTAGTTCTAACTTTTGCTCACTTTTCGCAATCGTCCCATTCAAACCTGTAGCGACCATCGTTACACGTAATTTATCTCCAATGCTTTCATCAACCACAGTACCTAGAATCACTGTCGCATCTTCTGCAGTAAACTCTTTAATGGTATTCATCACATTGTAGTACTCTTTCATTTTTAAGCTACTGCTCGCTGTTATGTTGACTAACACACCGCGCGCATTTGCTAAGTTCACATCTTCTAGCAATGGACTAGCAACCGCTTGTTCCGCCGCAATAATGGCACGATTATCACCACTGGCTTCAGCAGAACCCATCATGGCCATACCCATTTCGCTCATCACAGTACGCACATCAGCAAAGTCCACGTTGACTAAACCCGGGCAATTAATAATCTCGGCAATACCTGAGACAGCGTTATGTAACACATCGTTCGCTGCACGGAAAGCTTCTAAGAAAGGTACTTCTTCGCCCAATACCTCCATCAGCTTCTCATTTGGAATCACAATCAATGAATCTACATATTGTGACAACTCCTCCAAACCTTCTTCAGCCACTTTGGTGCGTTTACCTTCAAAAGAGAAAGGCTTCGTCACAACAGCAACCGTTAAGATACCCATCTCTTTTGCCACTTCAGCAATAATTGGTGCCGCACCTGTACCTGTACCACCACCCATGCCAGCAGTAATAAAGAGCATATCAGCACCTTCAATCATTTCGGCAATACGATCACGATCTTCTATCGCTGCTTCTCGGCCAATTTCTGGTTTTGCGCCTGCACCTAAGCCTTTTGTAATATCCGTTCCGATTTGTAGTGTCGTTTCTGCACCACTTTTATGGAGTGCCTGAGCATCAGTATTAGCGCAAATAAACTCTACACCACCGACATTTTTACTAATCATATGGTCAACTGCATTACCACCGCAACCACCAACACCAATAACTTTTATTACCGCTTCTTGTGAATCTTTTTCCATAATTTCAAACATTTCATATCTCCTTTTTGCCTAAATGTTTCAGCCTATCTTCATAAGCTCTGCCCTATTACTACTTCTTTTTTACAATTAACTACTTGTTCAACTAACGATTTAAAAATTACCTTGAAACCAATTCTTCATTCTTTCAAATACTCTAATCACAGAGTACATTTCCATTTGCCCTGTTAACTGTCGTTCCGCCTGCTGCTTACCCATTAACACAAGCCCAACACCAGTCGCGTACCGTGGGTTGTTAATAACCTCTGATAAGCCATCCACGTAACGTGGCATTCCCAACCTAACTGGCATATGGAAAATTTCCTCTCCCAGCTCTATCATTCCGCGCATCATCGAAGAGCCGCCTGTAATCACAATGCCAGAAGCAATCATTTCCTCCATGCCGCTACGACGTAACTCTTGTAGCACCAACTCATAGAGTTCAACCACTCTTGGCTCAATCACTTCTGCCAATGTTTGCAATGACAGTTCTCGCGCTTCACGCCCATCAACACCTGGCACTTCTACCACTGCTCGCGAGTCTGCTAACTGCCGCAATGCACAACCATGTTTAACTTTAATTTCCTCAGCTGATTGTGTCGGTGTGCGGAAGGCTACGGCAATATCATTCGTGACTTGATCACCAGCAATTGAAATAACTGCCGTGTGACGAATCGAACCGCTTTTAAATACCGCAATATCCGTTGTGCCACCGCCAATATCGACCAAGCAAACACCCAATTCTTTTTCATCTTCTGTCAGCACTGCATTGCTTGATGCCAATGGTTGCAATATAAGGTCGCTCACATCAAGGCCACAGCGTTTGATGCACTTCACTATATTTTGTGCAGCAGCAACTGCGCCAGTCACAATATGCACTTTCACTTCTAGTTTTAAGCCGCTCATGCCCATTGGTTCACGCACATCATCCTGTCCATCAATAATGAATTCTTGCGTCAAAATATGTAATATCTGTTGGTCAGCAGGTAAGGCAATGGCACGTGCGGTTTCTACCACACGATCTACATCCATTTGCGTCACTTCTGAGTCTTTAATTTTTACCATGCCATGAGAGTTCAAGCTTTTGATATGGCTGCCTGCAATCCCAGTAAAAACGGTATTTATTTTACAATCTGCCATGAGCTCAGCTTCTTCTACCGAACGCTGAATCGATTGCATGGTGGAATCAATATTCACCACGACCCCTTTTTTCAGCCCTCTAGATCGATGCTGTCCCAAACCAATGACTTTTGTCGTACCATCTGGCAACAACTCTGCCACTATCGTCACAATTTTTGATGTGCCGATATCCAACCCAATAATCAGGCTTTTATCTTCGCGCACTTTACTCATGCCAACTCCCTTTTTCTACCTAGCTCTTCATTATTACTGGGGCGAATAGACGGTACTTGCATTGATAACTTCTTGCCTTTACGAATCGCAAATCCATTGGGGTAGCGTAAATCTGCATACCGTATGTTTGTCTTCAGATGGCTCAACACTGTTCGATAAGCGGAAGAAAACCTTTGCAACCTTTCCAGCTTATCTTCGCTGCCGAGTGAAATCAGCAATTGTTTATCTGTACTTATTTCCCACGCTCGTCTCTGTGACAAAGTAATTTGCACAATTTTCATATCAACGTTATTCATTGTATTTTCAAAATCCAAGTAGTTTTCTACAATTACTTTTACGTCACCATTAGCGCCATTAAATACGGGCAAACTCGCATCTGAAACTGCGTAAAATAATTCACTATGCGTATTCACCAAAGCATTTTCACCCCATCGTGCCAGCACCTGATGCTCCTCAATCTCAACACTTAATGTGCTTGGCCAGCGCCTTCTGACACTCACCTTGCGTACCCATGGTAGTTTTTCAAACGCATCTCTTGTTTTAATCAAATCCAATGTGAAAAAGTTGCCACGTAAATGCTCTGCCACAATGAGCTGCACTTGCTGACGATTCACATGCTTAATCAAACCATTCACATTTACCGCATAAATAGGAAAAATAGGCAAACGCACAATGGCTGCAGCTAAGCTATGCAACAGGAGTCCGATTGCCAACACATATAAAAAGTTAGCGAGTAAATTTAATTGATTCGGCTTATGCCACATCATTTAATCCCATTGCACCCTCTAAAGTCATCTGTAAGATATTCACCACCAATGCATCAAAACTAATTCCAGCTGCCTCTGCTGCCATTGGCACTAAGCTATGATCTGTCATCCCCGGGCTCGTATTCACTTCTAGAAAGTAATGCTTACCAGCTTCATCCATTAAGAAATCGACGCGACCCCATCCGCTGCACCCTAATGCATGGAATGCATCTAATGCCTCTTGCTTAATTTTTGCTTCCACCTCAGCACTCAACCCACAAGGGCATAGATATTCCGTATCATCTCGTATGTATTTAGCATCAAAATCGTAAAACTCGTTTTTTGGCACTATTCGAACAATCGGTAATGCTTGATGCCCTAGAATGCCAACCGTGTATTCACCCGTATCAATAGAAGCTTCTGCAATCACGAGTGGGTCAGCTTCTACCGCCAACTCGTAGGCAGCTTGAAGCTCACCTGTTTTTTTAACTTTAGTAATGCCAATACTTGAGCCTTCATTAGCTGGTTTAACAAAAATTGGAAACCCAAGTTTTTGTTCCACTTCTAAAAAATCACTTTGTGCATGGAGTAACTCAAAGGCAGGCGTCACTACACCAGCCTCTTGCCACTGTAATTTCGTCTGCCACTTATCCATGCCGATAGCAGATGCCGTGACACCACTACCGGTATATGGCACTTGCATGGAATCAAGCTCGCGCTGTATCGTACCGTCTTCGCCATACTTACCGTGCAGTGCAATAAACACGCGATCATAACTTTCTAAGTTAGTCACATCTTGCGTTGACGGATCAAATGGATAGGCATCAATGCCTTGACGAGTAAGCGCATTCAACACAGCCTCACCGCTTAACAATGAAATTTCTCGCTCTCCAGAGTCACCGCCTAACACAACGGCGACGCGTCCTAACTGTTTGATATCTTGTTTAAGCATATTCACCGATGACTTTCACTTCTTGTTGCAAAGCAATCCCTTGTTGTTCAAGCACTTCTTTTTTCATGTGTTCAATTAACTTCTCAATATCTCGTGCTGAACACTCACCAACGTTCACAATAAAATTAGCGTGCTTTGTTGACACTTGTGCCCCGCCAATTTGATAACCTTTCAATCCGCTTGCTTCAATCAGCCTTGCCGCGTAATCACCTTCTGGGTTGCGGAAAGTTGATCCGCCACTTGGGTAATTCAATGGTTGGCTTTCTAATCTTTTTGCCAACAAATCTTTAATTTCCTGTGTCGACACGTCAGCGTCACCCGCTCCCAATATGAACCAAGCTGCCAAAAACCATTCATCAGTTACTGGTAACTTCACGCTACGATATCCGGCAATAAATTCATCCTTGTTTCTAATTTGTGTTTTTCCATATCGATCTATCGTCATCACATGGTGAACGATGTCCCATATCTCACCATCATAACAACCCGCATTCATTGCAAGTGCACCGCCTACCGTGCCCGGGATACCCACCATAAATTCGGCCCCTGCTTGGCTATTTGACGCGCTAAATTTTGCTAACTTACCACAAGTCACACCAGCTTCTGCATAGAGGTAATCTCCATCTACTTTGATTGCCTTTAATGCTTTCTGCATCACAACCACAGTTCCTCTAACACCACCATCTCTCACTAATAAATTACTACCCAATCCAACAAAATGAATCACTTCATCTCGTTCTCTTTCATTTAAAAAGACACTTAATTCTTCTACATTCGCTGGTATATAGACTTGATCAGCAATGCCGCCAACGCGCCAGCTGGTATAACGTGACAATGGCTCGTTTTTTAACAACCTAGCTGTTGACTCTTTTTGAGTCATATCATCATTGCCTTCGTATCTTGTGCCACTTGACCAACACTACCTGCGCCCATTACGATCACCACATCATCGGCTTGCACTGCATCAATAATCGCTGCTGGTAATGCATTCTTCGACTCCACAAAGATTGGATCCACTTTTCCGTGCGCACGAATTGACCGAATCAAGCTACTCGTGTCTGCCGCCTCAATAGGAGCTTCACCAGCCGAATAAACTTCAGTTAACAAAGCCACATCGACACTTGAAATGACGCGCACATAGTCTTCAAAGCAATCTCTTGTACGTGTATAACGATGTGGCTGAAAAGCCAACACTAACCGTCTGCCAGGGAACGCATCACGCGTTGCTGCAATCACGGCGCGTAGTTCAACTGGATGGTGTCCATAATCATCAATCAGCGTAAAAGTACCGCCTTTGCCTGTTGGCACTTCTCCATAACGTTCAAAACGACGACCAACCCCTTTGAATTCAACTAAGGCTTTTATAATCGCAGTATCTGGTGCATTTAATTCACTCGCAATCGCAATCGCGGCCAATGCATTCAATACATAATGTTGCCCCGGCAAATTCAATGTTATATCTAACTCATCTGCCTCTCCATCTCGTATCACTGTGAAATGCATTTTTCCATGATCAGCACGGACGTTCGTCGCGCGCACTTTGGCATCGTCGCTAAAACCATAAGTCGTTACTGGCTTAGTCACACGTGGCAATATTTCACGCACATTGTTGTCATCAATACACACCACAGCCATACCCCAGAACGGTAATTGTTGCAAAAACTTAACAAAGGCACTTTTCAATTTATCGAAACTGTGCTCATAGGTATCCATATGATCACGATCAATATTGGTGACCACTGCAAGAATTGGGCTCAAATGTAAGAACGAAGCATCCGACTCATCCGCCTCTACAACAATATATTCACTAGTACCTAGTTTTGCATTCGTATTTGCTGATTCTAGTTTTCCACCAATCACATAAGTCGGGTCCATATTAGCTTCTGCCAATATACTGGCAATTAAACTGGTCGTGGTCGTCTTACCATGTGTCCCTGCTACAGCAATGCCTTGCTTGAAACGCATCAACTCCGCTAGCATTAAGGCACGTGGCACAACAGGAATGCCATTCGCTCTCGCTGCAACCACTTCAGGGTTTTCTGCACTCACCGCAGTCGACACCACGACAACATCCGCATCACCTAAATTCTCTTGCACATGGTTTTGATATAATTTAGCGCCAAAGCCTGCCAGCCTCTGCGTCGTTGCATTATCGGCAAGATCAGAACCGCTGACGTTAAAGCCTAAGTTAATCATCACTTCAGCGATCCCGCTCATGCCGATACCGCCGATGCCAATAAAATGTATATTTTTTACTTTATGTTTCATACCGTCACTCCTGCTAATGTCATGCATACATTGGCAACCGATGCTGTTGCTTCTGGCTTTGCTAATACACGTGCATGCTTAGCCATGGTTAAGCAATTTTTGCGTGTTAACTGCTGTAATATTTCACTGGTTTTTTCTACACTTAATGCAGCCTGCTTAATCAGTATTGCTGCGCCGTTTTCACTTAAATAAGCTGCATTTGTTGTTTGGTGATCATCCGCTGCATAAGGAAAAGGCACTAACACACTCGCTACACCAACACAGGCCAACTCAGCAACAGTGAGCGCACCTGCACGACAAACCACTACATCAGCCCATGCATACATGCTCGCCATATCTTGAATATAAGCTTTCGTTTCAGCCTTTACACCAGCTTGTTGGTAATTAGCTTCTAAAGTAGCAATATGCTTTTCGCCAGCCTGATGGACCACTTCGGGACGCTGCGCTTTTGGCATGGTTGCCAATGCTTTTGGTAACACATCATTCAATGCCGCAGCCCCTAAACTGCCACCAACAACTAACAATTTCAATTTACCAGTTTTTTTTGCATAACGCGTTTCAGGTAATGCCAGGGTTGTAATATCATCACGAACAGGGTTTCCAACCAAAGTGGCTTTATCTCCAAATGCGGTAGGAAAAGCGGCTAAAACTTTATTAGCAACATAGCTTAATGTTTTATTGGTTAACCCTGCAACTGAATTCTGCTCATGAATGACAAGTGGCTTACCCATTAACTTAGCCATTATGCCGCCTGGGAATGCAGCAAAACCACCCATACCCAATACCACATCAGGTTTGTGCTCCAAGATGGCACTCCTGCTTTGCTTGAATGCCAACATTAATTTAAATGGTAATAGCACCCAACCCATTAAACCTTTGCCACGAACACCACGCATGGTCATCATCGCTTTGCTATATGGCTTATCATCAATCAAACGATTCTCCATCCCGCCTTTCGTTGCCAGCCACACGATGTTCCAGCCTTTCGTGTATAGGCAATCTGCTACCGCTATAGCAGGGTAGACGTGCCCACCCGTCCCGCCCGCCATGACCATTAACGTACCTTTTGGTTTATTCTGCATTGTCATACGCGTATGCCTTTTTGAATCAACCGGTTCTCATAATCAATGCGTAATAAAACGGCCATCGCAATGCAGTTCGCTAACAATCCACTACCGCCGAAAGAGAGTAGTGGCAAGGTCAACCCTTTGGTTGGCAACAACCCCATATTCACACCAATATTAATAATGGCTTGCACGCCGATCCAGACTCCAATACCTTGAGCCAGCAAGGCTGAGAAGTTGCGCTCATTAGCAATCGCTTCTTTACCGATACCGAATGCACGAATCACAATCCAAGCAAATAAGCCGAGTACAGCAACTACGCCAATAAAGCCCAACTCTTCTGCAATCACCGCGAATAAAAAGTCAGTATGTGCCTCTGGCAAATACAATAGTTTTTCTACGCTAGCACCCAAACCAACGCCAAACCACTCGCCACGTCCAAATGCAATGAGCGCATGCGAAAGTTGATATCCTTTACCAAAAGGGTCAGCCCAAGGATCCATAAACCCAACCACCCTTTGCAAACGGTATGGTGAGCTCACAATTAAGAAATAAACAGCTGCTGGTAGTGATGCAATCAAACCAATGAATATCCAAATATTAATGCCCGCCAGCCATAAGATAGAGATTGAGATTGTTGCAACAACAGCAAGTGCACCAAAATCTGGCTCTCTTAATAATAAGAACCCAACCAAAAATATCACCGCAACCATGGGCAAGAATCCATTCACGATACTGTCCATTTGCGCAGACTTGCGCACAGCATAGTCTGCCACATACATAGCTGTAAATAACTTCATAAATTCCGAAGGCTGTAGGTTAATCACAAATAGCGACAACCAACGCTGACTGCCGTTAATATTTCTACCCACGCCAGGAATCAGCACTAGTATCAGCATAGCAATAGCCGCCAAGAAAAGGTAGGGTGCCATTTTCTGCCACCAATCCATGGAAATTTGAAACGTGACATTAGCAGCCGCCAAGCTAACGCCAATAAACATTGCCTGACGAATCAAGTAATAAGTACTTTGATGCCCAACAGCCGACTTTGCTTCAGCGATGGCGATCGATGCCGAATAAACCATCACCAAGCTGATCCCAAGCAATATCATGACAGTCCAAAACAGTACTTGGTCATAAGCGCCTGTCGCAAAAGGCTCGCGAGCTTGCGGTACTGTGCTGTATGCCTCTAGCATGCCACCTCCTTAAGCTGCTTTACTGCACCAACAAAAGCTTCAGCTCTTTCAATGTAATTTTTATACATATCAAAGCTAGCACAAGCCGGTGATAGCAATACCGCATCACCACGCTCAGAAACGCGTTTTGCAATCGCTACAGCCTCAACCATATCTTGTGCGTGGTACATCGCGACTTCTGTTTCGATTAACGCCTGCTCTATCAATACTGCATCGCGCCCAATCAAAACAACTGCGCGCGCGTTATTTTTAACCGGTGAGACTAGCGGTGAAAAATCTTGCCCCTTACCATCTCCACCAGCGATTAACACGACCTTTTGTGGAAAGCCTGATAATGCAGCACAAGTCGCGCCAACATTGGTTCCTTTGGAGTCATTGTAATATTTGACATCATCAACATCCGCTACCCACTGCACACGATGTGGCAAGCCCTTGAAGTTATACAAAGTATTGAGTAGCGGTGCATACTCAATCCCGATGGCTCGACAAAGCGCCAACGCAGCCAGTGCATTTGAGGCGTTATGTGAGCCGCGAATATGCAAATCAGCCGTATTAATTAAATGCTGCCCAGCATCACATAACCAAATACCTTCTTGTGTATCATCAATACCAAAATGGTTTGCATCTACATTCAAACCAAACGTGCTAACCTGAGCACTTGGCCGCTCCATAATCATGCTCCAAGCATCATCACGGTTAAGTACTTGATGAGTTGCATGATAGAAGATATGTGCTTTCGCGGCGGCATACATAGCCAACTCGCCATAGCGATCCATATGATCTTCTGTTAAATTCAATACGGTTGCAGCATCTACTTTTAGGCTGTTCGTTGTTTCCAACTGGAAACTAGACAACTCAAGAACGTAAACATCTGGCGTTTCCATTGCCAATGTATCAAGTACTGGCAAACCAATGTTGCCTGCCACGATAGTTTTTAACCCAGCCGCCTTACACATTTCACCGACCAATGTTGCCACGGTAGTTTTACCATTTGCACCAGTGATGGCAATCACTTTCGCACGCTGTGGTCGGTATTGTGCAAACAATTCAACATCACCAAGAACAGCAACACCTGCTTCAATCGCCGCTTGTATGGCTGGCTCTACCAAAGCAATACCCGGGCTTACGACCAACAACTCAGCCGCTTTTAATATTTCTTCATCAAACGCACCACAATGCACAAGTATGTTTGGCATTTCTGCTTCAACAACATTCGCACTAGGCGGATTTTCGCGGGTATCAGCCGCAGCTACCGTTGCACCTTGTGCAACTAGCCAGCGCAATGCAGATAGGCCTGTTTCACCAAGCCCCAGCACTAATACCCGTTTATTGTTAAGCGATGCTGTCATATAATTTTGTTTATCTAGTTTATTTATCTAATGTATTTAATTTATCTTATTAGAGCTATCTAATCTTCAACGAAGCAAGTCCAACCAAAACCAACATCATGGTAATGATCCAGAAGCGCACCACTACTTGCGTTTCTTTCCAACCTTTTTGTTCATAGTGATGGTGTAAAGGCGCCATCAAGAAAATACGCTTTCCAGTACCTGTCTTTTGTTTGGTGTATTTGTAATACACCACCTGCATGGCAACAGAGAATGTTTCAATCACAAACACGCCACCCATAATGAACAGCACAATTTCTTGCCTTACAATGATGGCCACAACACCTAAAGCACCACCCAAGGCTAAGGCGCCAACATCGCCCATAAACACTTCAGCTGGATAGGCGTTAAACCACAAAAAACCAAGCCCTGCACCAGCCATCGCCGCACAGAAAACCAGCAACTCACCTGCACCAGCCACATTGGGAATACCCAAGTATTGAGCAAAATATGCGTGACCAGCTACATAAGCAAAGATCCCTAATGCACTACCCACCATCACTGTTGGTAAAATGGCCAAACCATCTAAACCATCGGTTAAATTCACTGCATTACTACTGCCAACAACGACCATATAAGTCAGTACAATAAATCCAACAAAACCCAATGGGAGCGCTAAAACTTTAATGAAAGGAAAAATTAATGTTGTCTCAGGAATAATCTTCGGCGAAACCACTGATGTCATTAAACATGCAAGCACCTGTTCGCAACCTACTGGCACTTGCGCTACATACCAAAGAAACAAACCAACACCCAAGCCAATAAAGCTTTGCCAAAATATTTTGGCTTTAGCTGATAATCCTTTAGGGTTTTTGTAAACCACTTTACGATAGTCATCAACCCAGCCAATTGCACCAAAACCTAATGTCACCAATAACACAACCCAAACATAGTGGTTGCTTAAATCAGACCATAGCAAGGTAGACAAACCAATCGCCACCAATATCAAAGCGCCGCCCATTGTTGGTGTACCTGCTTTAATTAAGTGGGTTTGTGGACCATCATCTCTCACCGATTGACCAACCTTATATTGCGTTAGTTTTCTAATCATTGTCGGCCCAACCACGAATGAAATAAGCAGAGCGGTTAATGTGGCCATCACAGCACGTAACGTAATGTAGTTAAATACATTTAAGCCATGAATGTCTTGCGAGTAATAGCGTGCTAACTCTAATAACATTTAATGTGTACTCCCTAGTTTTTTATCTTTTACAATGGCTTTCACGACACGCTCCATCTTCATTGAACGTGAGCCCTTCACCAGCACACACGTCCCCGCATGCATTTCTTTTTTAACCGCATTCACCAATGCCTCCAATGTCTGAAAATGCTGACCTTGTATCCCAAATGCACCACTTCCCAACTGGCTTAATTGTCCGAAACTCAATAATTTTGAGACACCTTGCTGGCCGGCATATTGCCCAATCGCGGCATGCATCACACCTGCATCGCCACCTAACTCAGCCATATCACCCATCACAAAAATGGTGTGACTTGCATCATGCTGATTAACCAGTACATCGATGGCCACCTTCATTGAATCTGGGTTAGCGTTGTAAGTGTCATCAACCACAACAGCACCTTGATAACCAACATGTTGTTGCAAACGCCCTTGAACACCATTAAATTGTGCCAGGCCTGCAGCAATTGCTTTATTATTAATACCCAATGCAACAGCAACCGCGCTTGCAGCCAAGGCATTACTCACATTGTGCTTACCGAGCACATTCAGGTTAAACGCCACTGTTCCTGATGGTGTTTTCAGCTTAACTGCTGTTTTTGTCGCTTTTGTTTCAACCGTTGCTGAAACATCTGCTGTCGTACTTAAGCCAGTCGCTTCCAAACCAAAGCTAATGACTTTTCTTTCCACATTGAGTGACTGCCAATAAGGACCAAAATTATCATCTGCATTAATTACTGCGATGCCACCTTCAGACAAGCCTTCAAAAATTTCACCTTTTGCCTGCGCAATTGCTTCACGTGATCCTAGCTCACCGATATGTGCCGTGCCTGCATTATTAATAACAGCCACTTGTGGTTGTGCAATATTGGTTAAGTAGCGAATTTCACCTTCGTGATTCATTCCCATTTCAATAACCGCATAATCATGTTCTGAACGCATATTCAGCAAGGTCAGTGGCATGCCAATATCGTTATTGGAGTTGCCTTGCGTCGCCAATACCGCGCCACTGGCTGCATTTAAAATCGACGCAAGCATTTCTTTCACCGTGGTTTTTCCATTGCTACCAGTGACTGCCACGACAGGTAAACTGAATTTTTGACGCCAATAATGTGCCAACTCACCTAACGCCACTTTTGTATCGCTAACTAATACCGTAGGACTTGCTTCAACATTAGCATTTGAAACCACCGCTGCAGCTGCGCCACGTGCAATGGCATCTGCTGCGTATGCATTGCCATCAAAGCGTTCGCCTTTAAGTGCAACAAACAACTGTCCAGCCTTGATGGTCCGACTATCCGTACCGACACTCAACACATTGACGTCCTTACCAATGACAGTTGTATTTAAGGCCTTTGCGATTTCTGACAGCATCATCATGGGTCAGCCACCTCATCACGTTTAAGTGCTGCTAGCACCTGCTCAACATCGCTAAATGGATGCTTGATGCCTGAAATTTCCTGATATGCCTCATGACCTTTCCCGGCAACGACGACAACATCACCAGCCCGTGCATTTTCTATTGCCATCGCGATGGCTTTTGCTCGATCTTGTTCAGCTAGATACTCGCCATCGATACCCTCTATCACTGCCTGCATAATGATTTCAGGTGACTCATAGCGCGGATTATCTGAGGTCACAATCACCACATCTGCAAGCTCGCTGGCTACCCTACCCATCATCGCGCGTTTACCTGCATCACGATTACCACCGCATCCAAATACGCAAATCAATTCCTTCTTCGTCTGCTCTCTTAATGCTTGCAACACGTTTTGCAAGGAGTCTGGTGTATGAGCGAAATCAACAATAACCAATGGTAGTTCACCACCACCAAACTGCTGCATACGCCCATCTAAAGGTGTGATTTTTTGAACTGCTTCAACAGCATCATTAAATGACACATCAGATATGAGCAAGCTCGCTAATACCGCCAATGAATTGTAGACATTGAATCTTCCGATTAAGTTAAGCTGCATATTAGCTTGACCATATGGTGTTGTAACAAAGAAGCGAGTCGTGCCACTGCTGAAACTAATTTTTGATGCTTGGACATCACCCGCTTCAATACCGTAAGTGAGCACGCGAACATCATCCTGATCTAAATCTTGTTGAATGCTAGTGCCAAAACCATCATCAGCATTTAACACCACACGTTTTAAGCCCTCAAAATAAAACAAGCGCTTTTTAGCCTCAGCATAATTTTCATAACTGCCGTGATAATCAAGATGATCTCGAGACAAGTTCGTCAATACCGCAACATCAAAATGCACGCCATTCACACGACCTTGACTCAACCCATGGGAAGACACTTCCATGGCAACCATATCGACACCTTGTTTCACATAACCGGCTAATAGCTTTTGCAATACCAATGCATCTGGCGTCGTGTTTTCTGCTGGTGTTAATTGGTTAAGTAACCCATTACCAAGTGTACCGATTACGGCTGACTGTTGATTTAAAGTATCAAAGCATTGCCCAACCCATTGCGTCACCGACGTTTTTCCATTAGTACCAGTTACGCCAATCATCCATAAATGATTTGATGGGTTTGCATAAAGCTGTCCAGCGATAACACCAGCGGCTTGCTTTAGGTTAGCAATAGGCTGGTTTTCTACTTGCCAATCATCCGGCCAAGCAAATCCTTCCGGCTCCCACAGCACAGCACTAGCCCCATTATTAATCGCATCAGCAATATAATCTCTGCCGTCTGTAACATCTCCTGGGTAGGCTAAAAACATAGCACCCGGTGTCACCTTGCGGCTATCAGCAACAATATCATTGGCATTAGCATTCACTTCATACGCAGTCATACCACCTCCTGCACATCAACAATTGATTCTACTGGCTTAACGACATTTGTATTTGGCGCATCTTGTGGCACAGCCAATAATCGCAACACCTCAGACATCACAGCGCTAAACACTGGCGCTGCCACTGTTCCACCGTAATACTGACCCGTTGTTGGCTCATCAATCATCACCGCCATAATCAAACGTGGGTTTGACACTGGCGCTAGGCCAATAAACGAACTAACATACTTATCTTTTTCATAACCGTCAGGACCCAACTTATGCGCTGTTCCAGTTTTACCTCCCACACGATAGCCAGCCACTTGTGCATTCGTCCCTGTTCCACCAGCTTGCACTACCAACTCCAACATGTCTTTGACGTTGTTAGCAACTTTAGCTGAAAACACTTGCTCACCTACTGGTGCCTTATCTAACCTCGTCAATGAAACTGGCTTTAGCTCACCATCATTGGTAAACACGGTATACGCTCTAGCAAGTTGCAACAACGTCACACTAATACCATACCCATAAGACATGGTTGCCTGCTCAATAGGCCGCCAAGTTTTGTAATCTCTGACTTTTCCTCTCACTTCCCCTGGAAACCCTATGTTCGTTTTTTCTCCAAACCCTAGCCCATTAAAAACATTCCATAGTTTCTTTTTATCTAAACTTAGCGCTATTTTTGCAGACCCCACATTAGATGACTTCTTCACCACCTCAGAAACCGTCAACTCAGCATAATCATGCGTGTCATGTATCGTGGCTGAACCAACCATCATATAACCCGGCGCTGTTTTCACTTTTGTCGTTGGTGCATATCCACCAAACTCCATTGCAGCAGCAGCTGTTACTGGTTTCATGGTAGAACCCGGCTCAAATACATCAGTTAATGCACGATTACGTGTTTTACCTCTGCTATTCACTGGATTATTAGGGTTATAAGTTGGCAAATTCACCATCGCCAACACCTCCCCTGTTTTAGCATCTAGCACGACTGCCGAAGCGGCTTTAGCCTCATACTTAGCGACTGATTTAGATAGCTCCCTGAATACCAAGTATTGAATTCTACGGTCAATGCTGAGCGCCAACTCTTTCCCATCTCGCGGCTCACTCACCACCTCTAACTCTTCAATAATGTGTCCAGTTCTATCCTTGATGACACGTCTCAGACCAACCTTACCTGTTAATTCAGTATTGCGAATTAACTCAACACCTTCCTGCCCATCCCCATCAACACCAGTAAATCCAATCACGTGCGAAACTATATTGCCAGCTGGGTAAAATCGCTTATATTCACGCTCTAAGTGTACGCCCTCAATTTTTAGCGCTTTCACTTCATTGGCTAGAGTTGGTGCTATGCGCCTTTTGATATACACAAACTCACGCTTTTTATTACTCAGTTTTTTATTCAAGGTTGCGGTTTTTATTTTCAATAGCTTAGCTAGCGCTACCTTTTGCTTAGCATCGATTTTCACCACTGAAGGGTTTGCCCAAACAGAATCAACCGGACTACTACCCGCCAAAATCACGCCATTTCTATCGGTAATTTTTCCTCGGTCAGCTTGTAAAGACAGTGTGCGAATATAGCGATCCCTACCCTGCTTCTGCAGAAATTCCTTTTTAGTGCTTTGCAAGTAAATACTTTGCCCCACCAGCACCATAAACCCAATCAACAGTCCCAACAGCAGCACGCGTCTACGCCATACAGGCAAAGCAGTCACACGTTGCTGTTGATGCGCGCTATTTTGTTGCTGGCTGAATTGCATATTATTGACCCACCCCATCCATCACAATGACTTGTATCTGATTAGGGTTTGGCACTTCCATTTTCAACTGTTTGGTCGCCATTTTCTCTACGCGCGAGTGTGTCGCCCATGTGCTTTGCTCAATTTGTAACTGCTCATACTCAGTTTCATATTCCGCCGCAACCGCCTGCAGGCGCTCACTTTTAGAATAGAGCTTTCTCGCTTTATGCTGAGCAGTCACCACACCTAGTGCAATGATGATTAATGTTACGTATAAAGTAATATTCCACCGCATCATACTGTCGCCGTCCTCATCGCTACGCGCATCACAGCACTTCTTGAACGTGGATTCACCTTCACCTCATCAGCACTCGGCTTCACCGCTCTACCAACAGCGATCAATCTAGCCTGCGGCAAGTCTTTAGCTCGTACAGGAAAGTTAGAAGGTAAGTTATCGCGATCCGATTCAGCTCTAATAAACTGCTTCGCCACGCGATCTTCCAAAGAATGGAAGCTAATCACAACCAAGCGACCACCGTCTGCCAGTAAATCCATACACTGCGGCAAAATTACTGACAATTCCTCAAGCTCCTGATTTGCGAAAATCCGTAAAGCTTGAAAGGTACGCGTTGCAGGGTTCTTGCCCGGCTCGACCTTTGGGATTGTGCTCGCCACGACCTCGGCAAGCTTCCCTGTAGTGGTGATGGCGTTCCCGTCTGTGCGCTCCTTAATAATCGCCCTTGCAACCTGCTTAGCAAACCGTTCTTCACCATAGTCTTTTATTACCTCTCCGAGTTTTTTTTCCGAAATTGTGGTTAATATTTCCGCTACTGTTTTTCCACGCGCTTGATCCATCCGCATGTCTAAAGGGCCATCAAAGCGGAAACTAAAGCCACGCTCACCATCATCCACCTGCGGCGATGAAATACCTAAATCCATTAAAATGCCATCGACTTTGGATAAGCCTTGATTGGCTGCTAATTGTTTTAATTCTGAGAAATGTAAATGATCGATATGAAACCGATCATCAGTGATGGCTTGGCCTGCTGCATAAGCCGCCATATCGCGATCAATCGCAAACAAGCGACCGCCTTCGCCAAGCTGCTCTAAAATCTTACGGCTATGTCCGCCACGGCCAAAAGTGCAATCAATATAAGTGCCATCTGATTTGATGTTTAACGCATCCACGGCTTCATTCAATAAAACCGTAATATGCTGACCCTGCTCAGAACTAGGCGACACTAATACTGAAGAGGGCGCTGAAGAGGCGCCCGGTATCATAGTGAGAAGCCCTCTAATTCTGCTGGCATTTCGTACTCGCCATCGGCATTGATAGCCTCTTTACTCTCTTTCAGCCAAGCTTCTTTACTCCATATTTCAAAGTGACTACCCTGCCCAACTAGCATCACCTCTTTCTGCAAATCAGCCAACTCACGCAACACTGGAGAAACCAACATACGTCCCGCACTATCCAAACTCACATCATCTGCATAACCAACTAGTCGACGCTGCAAAGCAGCTGACTTTTTGTCGAAGCTAGACAAACTCATGATTTTTTCTTGGATAGGCTCCCACTCAAGTGCTGGGTATAACAACAAACAAGGATGTGAGTGCGCAGTTAACACCATCTTGCCCTCAGACCGTACAAGCAATACGTCACGGTGTTTAGCTGGAATCGCTAAACGGCCCTTCGCATCTATATTTAAGCTTGTCGCACCTTTGAACATTGTTTACTTACCTCCCATTTTGTTTGTTAAAATTCGTATCATGTCACTTATATATATAAGTCATGGAGCGTGAGGAATACTTAACACCCTTAGTAATTCGTTAACTATTCCCCACAAAACACCACCTTCCCCCACTTCTCATAACTTTAGAGCAAAAAATAGCTTAAAGCAAGCTTTTTATCTTTAAAGACAATGACTTACGTCACTTTTTTGCTAAAAAACAAAATCCTTAACAATCATAAGGTTATCTATGTTAATGAATGTCAATTATGAGTAAGCGTTTGTAGGCTCTTGAATTGTGTATGGCGACTTTTTCAAACTATTTCAAAAAAATCTGTTTTTTCCAATTTGGCACTTTTTTCATGTTTTTAAGTGTTTTTTCGGTGATATTGAGTTAAAAGCGGGTGTGGGGCGGCGGCTCATTTGAAATAGTAGTGATAGCTCAGTCAAATATACGTTACAGCCTGTTCTGAGGTAAAATACGCTCGAAGTTAGCCAGACAGTCGCCGCTTAGCAATAAGGGGAGGAAAGTCCGGGCTGCATAGAGCAAGATGACGGCTAACGGCCGTACGCCGTGAGGCGAGGAAGAGGGCCACAGAGACGAGCGTATTTAGTTACGGTGAAACGCGGCAACCTCCATCTGCAGCAAGACCAAATAGACTGGCAATAGACGTGACTCGCGCTGCCAGTGGGTAGGTTGCTCGAGCGTGTGAGTAATTGCACGCCTAGATGAATGACTGTCCTTGTAGCAATACAAGACAAAACCCGGCTTATCGGCTAACTTCCTCATTCGACTTGGCGCTTTAGCGCCTAGCGAGAATCGGGACACCGGTACAGATGTACTATCCTTCGTTACGCTCATACCTAGTTAATCCTGTGCAAGCTCAATGTTAATTTCAGGTTGTAAATAACCTTTATCGAACCTTCTATTCTTAAATAAAGATGATTTACTTTTATCCGTGTTAGTAGAGTACTTACTCGCGATTTTTTCTAGAATAGATTTGGACCTGTCATAAATATATGTCATTTCCACGTCATCATTAATAATTGCAAAAGCACCCACTTTACGCTTGCTAAATTGATTTTAGCTCTCTGGTGCAGAAATATATTCTATTTTGTGTGCATTCTGAGACCGTCATACCTCCATTTTCATCTTTAAATTTCGACTCAGATAATATTATGCTACTCATACAATGAAGCAAAGTAAGGCCGCCTTTAGAGACTAGCTCCCTAGTTTGCTCTTGGTATGTATTAACTCTTATATCTGAATTTTTCATTGACTAAATTTTTTGATAAAGAATTGTAGAAAATTTATAAATATCATGATCAGCAGAGTCATGAAAAATTGAATTGTATTTATTTTCCATTTCAAACAGACTTGTAGTGTCACTCAACGTAACAATGGATTCTTTATTTACAACCGTATGAATTATTTGAGCCATTTTCAAAAGCCCTATAACTTTATTACCTTTATGCCCCTGCCTTTTATAATAATTCTCTCTTCGCTGATAAAATATACCTTCTTTTAGTAGATGCTTTCCAATATTTCTTTGAGCATAATCAGCAAGCCTTAAGGCTTGCTGATTTCACAGGGTTTTGAGAATCCGTTGCACTAATTATGTCAGTTTGAACATCAAGATTTTCTGTAAAAACCAACTTCACAAACTCTTTCAAATGACTGGGCAGGTCACCTCGCTCTTTATAAGTCATATACAAACAATGAATTGTTTGACATCCGTTTACAATTTGAGGGTTTAAAACAGAATATTGATTATTTCCTAACGGCGTAATTGATTCTCCAATTATTGTAAGGC
>JBLIIL010000006.1:0-68050 GCA_047634755.1 Methylophilaceae bacterium | reverse complement strand
AAATGAGATTGACCTCAGTCAACTTTAATGTTTTTAAAGGCGAATACTTAGAGGGGTTAAAAATATCTAGTCACATCCAATATTGGGTAGTCAGTTGATCGTGCCACAGACCGTACAAAAGCGGGGTTTGGCCTTTTTGCTATGTACAGCGTAATGTCGTTCAGTGATTGCACGCTAGCAGTGCTAAGCTTACAATTTCTTTATTAGTATTTAGCGTATGTATTTAATTTCAAGAAGAGTAGAGATAACATGAGCAATATCGCAATTATCGTCGATTTAGAAACAACAGGCTTAAGTGCTGAAGATCACATTCTAGAAATTGGTGCGATTAAAATCAACACCGAAACAGGTGAAGTGCTAGATGAGTTTCAGACCTTCACACAACCAGAATCTGAGTATGGCGACTATACGTTCCAAATATCACCATTCATTACAGGCTTAACAGGCATTGCCGATGACATGGTCGCTGACGCACCTTCCAATGGCGAGGCGGTCAATTCCTTCATGGCGTTTGCTGGCGACCTAGAGATTTGGGCTTACAACGCGGGCTTCGATAGCAAATTCATCAACCAACACACCTCAGAATATCATCCTTTTAAAGATGTATTACGGATTGCTAGAAGGGCTTTCCCAATGCTGAGAAGTCATAAGCTGGTATTGGTCGCAGATCACTTAGGTTTAAGCCAAGCAGGCGCGCATAGAGCCATTGCCGATTGTTTGATGACGAAAGAGGTGTTGGTACAAGGTTTGAAGTTGTTGGAGCAAGGGCGTGGGTAGGGAATATGCCGTAAACAAATTTATGCAAACTACAACCAAATATTTGGATTGCTAAATGGGTATTTCTGAGCTCCCTTCAAAACTGAGTTTGCCGCAGATGAACCCTGGTGTTGCTACGGTATTGGAATATCTGGTGATGAAGTTCCCTTATGTTGATGCGCAGGTTTGGCGGCAACGGATGGTGGATGGCAAGGTGCATTTCCATGGCGGTGAACTGATTACAGCAAAGACGCGCTTTCAGCCGCAGCAACGGGTTTATTATTACAGGGAAGTAGATAGTGAGCCTAGTATCCCTTTTAAAGAAACCATACTCTTTCAAGACCAGCAACTTTTAGTGGCGTATAAACCCCACTTTTTAGCCGTCACGCCCGGCGGTGTTTATGTGAATGAATGTCTACAAACCCGCTTACGACTCAGCACTGGCATTGATGGTTTACAAGCTTTGCATCGTTTGGATCGAGTGACCGCTGGCTTGGTGATTTTCTCTACCAATCCAGAAACCAGTCATCTGTATCACCATCTATTTGAAACACGACAAATACACAAAACCTATCAAGCCATTGCCAATATTCGTGATGGTGAGCAACTAGTAGGGCAGGAGTGGGAAGTTAAAAACCGTGTCGTGCATGGTGAGCTGCATTTCCGTATGCAGATAATCGGGGGCGAAGCCAATAGCCATTCTGTGATTCGGTGCTTGCAACAAACTGAGCAGCAGGCATTGTTTGAATTAAACCCCGTGACAGGAAAAACCCATCAATTACGACTGCACATGCAGACATTAGGCTGGCCGATATTGAACGACCCATACTATCCGCAATTACAACCACAAGCTCAAGATGACTATGCAGCACCATTGCAGTTGCTGGCAAAAGAATTAGCGTTTATTGACCCAGTGACGCAAAAGGCTAGGCACTTTAGCTGTAGCCAGAACTTTTCGCTGAAATAGGGTGAAGTTTATTATCACCTGCTATTATGGCCTGCCATTTTAGCTCCATACATAGCCGTATCTTTTTTTTCAGCATCACTTCTTCATTGCCTTCACTGCTATGTAGTAAGGCTATGCCAATACTTTCATTGCGGAGAGGTGAATGTTGTATTGGTTTGTAGATCCCAATCTCATATATCTTGGGTGCTATCATTGATGACAAAATCCCAGAGTTGTTTCAGCATTCTTTGCTTGGAAAGTGATTTTTTACAGAATACAAAAACTCCCGCTAAGCATAGCATTGCAATCAAACTTAATACAATAAATAGGTAGGCCTCAGTTCTGTTGGTGTTGCAAGGGAGTGGGTTTTAATTTGACATGTATAAACATATGCGTCAATACCAACTCTATCTCATTGGTTTATAACAATTTATAACATATATTATATCTGCGTTGTGTTAACAATCTTTAAGCGAGGCAGTTTGTCTGACTATTTTGTTATGTTGTTATTTTATGGTTTGCAATTTTGGTATGAAAAAACCGCTGAATCAGGTGTGGGTAAAGTTTTTATTATTATGTTTAATTTTATTATCCTATTTTATATATTTAACCTATTAGTATAATCTTCTAACTGGAGGCGTTGCTTCTTTACTGACTTAGAGCTTTTTTGTTCTTTGTACATCCGGTGCCGACGCTGGTTTTTTATTGGATTTTCCAGTGAGGCTTTTGTTTAGTGTTCGAATGGCTCTGTCGGAAATCGCAATCTGGGCAATTGCCATTTTAATTAATGTGATTGCCTTAATTGATTTTCGTGATTTTTACCAAACCACTACACTTACTAGGCTAATGGAAGCGATATTAACGACACCTTTTCCATACTGGTTTATCATCTTTTTATCAGGGATCGGCACATTTCTTTCGATACATTTTGGTGACGAATTGATGGATGTTTTACATCATAGAGACCGAGATTACTTTCACTCACACCATTTTAAGCATGAGCTGGCTATATTTGCTTTCTTCTTAATCGTGATCCTTGGCTACTATGAATTTGTTTCGAGCCTGGGAATTAACCTTAAAATCGTCTAAATTAATATCCAAATATTTTGTTTGTGTAATCCCCCCCATTCGTAATCGAAGTTAAAAGTAGAGATTAAGCTGCATTCAGTAATTGCCTGGACGGTATGCCTCCAATTTCTGTATGCGGACATTCTTTAATGTAAGACCAAAGCCACTTTGTGGCCAATAATTAAGCTTACTCAATAGACTCAAACAAATGTAAATCAAGCCATTCATACCCGGAAGTTCGATTAAATCGCTTGATATAGGCATTTTGAGTGGGTTTACTCGGTTGAATATAGAGCAACGATTTGCTGTTTTATTGTCCAGTCTTTCAAGGTTTGGCTGATGTATTCAGGGCCATTGTCACAGCGTATAGTTTGTGGCTTTCCTCGCTATTCAATAATTTGTTCAAGCGACCGTATGACTCGAGAACTTGGCAATGAAAGATCTGCATCAACGCCTAGTCCTTCACGGTTAAAATCATCAATTACATTGAAAGTGCGAATGCTTCTGCCATCATTTAATGTGTCGATCATGAAATCCATCGACCAAACTTGATTCATCGCTTCGGGGACACTTAGTGCTTCAGGTTTGTCGCGTTTGATACGACGTCTAGGTTTGATTCTTAAATTCAACTCAAGCTCACTGTAGATGCGATACACGCGTTTATGATTCCAGCCATAGCGCTTAATGTTACGAAGGTATAAGAAGCACAACGCAAAGCCCCAACGCTTATGCGTGGTACTTAACCTAAGTAGCCAATTCGCTATTTCATCGTTTTCACTCGATAGCTTTTCTTGGTAGCGATAACAGGTTTCACTGATTCCGAAAGCACAGCAGCTAACTGGTATGGCGACACCAAATTCGTTGTTGGCACGTTGCGCCATGTTATGACGGCGAAATGGCCTTACCACTTTTTTTCGAGTGCTTCCTTAACAATTTCAGCCTTAATCTTTTCCTCGACATACATCTTTTTAAGGTGCCGGTTTTCATCCTCAAGTTCTTTCATTCGTTTCATCAGCGGAGTATCCATACCGCCAAACTTGGATCGCCATTTATAGAACGTTGCATTGCTCATGCCGTTTTCGCGGCATAAATCTTGCAACAGTGCGGCAGCTTCATTTTGTTTCAAGATCGACAGGATTTGGCTGTCTGTATATCGTGATTTGATCATAGAAAACTCCTTTATTTTATTATAAGAATTTTCTACTTGATACTCCCTTGGTTTTTTGGGGAGATTACACAGCTATTGATTTAAAACTACTTTGTCTTTAAGGGATGGAAGATTTTTCTTTTTTTATAAGTGTGCTGGTGCAGTAATAATTAAATAGGGAAATACTTGATTCCCTTACACGAAAATTAAATCGAATTTATTGCTATAGAGGAGATAAATAATAAGACTTTGTAGTCTAGAGCGATTAAATAACACAAAATAAAAAGGCCAATATCGCTGTCAGCTATATACTAATTGGTGGCCCTAACTGGAATTGAACCAGCGACACGCTAATTTTCAATACAAGGCTATCTTTTCTGTATTCTAAAATAAGCAGAAGATTTCAAACAAGATATTTTCTTGGAATCGATTAGGATTTAAATTGCCGAACCAGTATGCCAAACTAATTTATGACATTTAATATCCTGATGTGTAAAAGTTGAATCAGATCAATCAGTTTTCCATGTTACAGCGCCGAACTTGACAGAACCAAACTGAACTTGTGTCTCAAACTGAATGCATACGTCAACTAAATCCGCAAAGGAGGCGTTAAGTTTTAAACATATCCAATAGTACATAGTGAGCAGGGGTCGTATTAAGAAGTATTTAAATTACCGAATAAAACAAGGGCAAAAACACTATTTTTATCATCGAAAATATAGGCGCGTCAATCATAAACCTCCATATATATGAAGTGAACTATCTCTACTCCTATGTCGCTATTTGTACAACCTTTCCAAGGCTAGAGTTGAATAGTGTTAGAAAGTCGTGTATCATAAGTTGTTGATTTTAAATATTAAAAAATTTAAGGAGAAGTTTTGCCACAAAAAAATGTTGAATGTCAGCAAAAAAAAAATAGAAGTCATCATCAAATTGAACATGCTAATTTAATCAAACTTCGATCCCCAACAGTGCTTGATGGTTACGCCATTACTACTCTGATTAACAGCTCACCCCCCTTAGATAGCAACTCTTCCTATTGTAATTTATTGCAATGTTCGCACTTTTCCCAGACGTGTGTTGTTGTAGAACTTAACGGAAGTATTGTGGGCTGGTTATCTGCATATCTTCCTCCAGATCAGCCAGGCGTTATATTTATATGGCAAGTTGTTGTCCATAAAAATGCTAGAGGTCAAGGCTTGGTTAAAAACATGATTTATGAATTACTGAGCAGAGAGGACTTGCTAGGCGTACGGTTTCTTAATACGACGATTACAGAAGATAATCAAGCTTCTTGGAGGGCATTTGAGAGCTTTGCCAAATCGCATCAACTAGCACTTAATAAATCACCACATTTTGAAAAAGAACTGCATTTTAAAGGTGTTCATGACAATGAGTTTTTAGTGGAAATAGGTCCATTTGAAATTCCAGATATTTTAAAAAGATAGAGGAGAAACACAATGAAAATTCCTAATCCAAGTGATCAAGAAAAAAACACCCATATTTTTAGTCGTTTAGAGTCGAGAGTCAGAACTTACTCAAGGACTATTCCAAGAAATTTTACAAAAGCGCAAGGTGTTTGGATGCATGATAACGATGGCGGTCATTATTTAGATTTTTTAGCAGGCTGCTCTTCGCTCAACTATGGTCACAATCACCCTGTACTCAAGCAGGCATTACTAGACTATATTGAGAAAGATGGTATTACTCAGGGTTTAGATTTACACACTGAAGCAAAAAGAGACTTTTTAGATACGTTTGAGTCATTGATTCTAAAACCAAGAAAATTAGAGTATCGCATGATGTTTACAGGACCTACTGGAACTAATGCAGTAGAAGCTGCGTTAAAGTTGGCACGTAAAATTACGAAACGTGAACTGGTTATTGCTTTCACTAATGGATTTCACGGCATGACACTTGGTGCTTTGGCGTGTACTGGAAATGCGAGTAAGCGTGCTGGTGCGGGGGTCCCATTACACAACGTATCTCTTGAGCCATTTGATGGCTATTACGGTGATGGTGTGGATACCGCAGAAATGCTGGATAAGCGCCTTTCCGATGCGTCTAGTGGCTTGGATGAGCCAGCAGCGATTATAATTGAAACGGTGCAAGGTGAGGGCGGTTTAAATGTTGCCTCTAAAAAATGGTTAATTAAAATTGCTAATATTGCTAAACGACATGGGGCTTTATTGATTATTGATGATATTCAAGCTGGTTGTGGGCGCACCAATGGTTTCTTTAGTTTTGAAGGTATGGGGTTTACACCTGACATGGTCACGCTTTCAAAATCATTGTCTGGTATGGGTTTACCATTTGCATTAACATTAATTAAGCCTAGTTTAGATGTTTGGTCACCAGGTGAACATAACGGTACTTTCCGGGGGAATAATCATGCATTTGTCACGGCAACTGCAACCTTAAAACACTTTTGGAAAGACGCTGACTTTATTGACACGGTAAGACACCGTGGAAATTTCTTAAAAATGCGCTTAGAACAAATGGCAAGTAGATACAGTTTTGAGACTAAGGGAAAAAGCATGATGCGTGGTCTAAATGTGGGCTCAGGTAAAATTGCAGCAGCTATTACTTCTGAAGCATTTAATCGTGGACTAATCATTGAAACTAGCGGCGCATTTGATGAGATAGTAAAAGTATTAGCTCCTTTAACGATTACTGAACAGGAATTAAGTAAAGGCCTTGATATTCTGGATGCCGTCATTGAAAGTGTGCTATCAGAAAACATCCTGAAAAAAGCCTAAGGAATTATCATGATAGTCAGAAATTTAGCGGATATTCGTGCTTCTGAGTGCAATATTAAGTCGGAAAATAATACATGGGAAAGTGCTCGCATGCTGTTAAAAAAAGATGGGGTGGGGTTTTCATTTCACATAACAACTTTATATGCTGGTGCTGAGATTCAATTGCAATATTTAAATCACTTTGAATCTGTTTTTGTCATGTCAGGTTTAGGCTCGATTCAAAATCTAGCCAATGGAGAAACTCATGTATTAGAGCCTGGTGTGATGTATGCATTAGACAAGCATGATGACCATATTCTGCGCATAGAAAAAGAGATTACTTGCGCTTGTACATTTAATCCGCCAGTGTCAGGACGTGAAGTGCATGATCAAAATGGGTCATACCCTGCAGATGTAGATTAGTTGTTAGGAGATATAGTGGATGTACGATAGTTATCCAAGTAGACGTGCCTCAGAAGTTAAAGTTATTGCTAGAGAAGAGCCTGTGTTTTATGGCCAATGGCATCCCTCTGCGCCTCTAACAAAAACGCAAATAACGAAATTTGATCAAGATGGGTATTTGCTTCTAGAACAGGTTTTTACAGAAGAAGAAGTTGCTTGTTTTCAATCAGAAGCGCAGAGTGTTTTAGACAGTGCTGACTCACTAAGGCAAGAAACTATTATTAGAGAACTGGCTAGTCATGAAGTAAGGTCTATTTTTGAGATTCATCAGCAGTCAGCATTGATGCGTTGTTTAGCTTCAGATCAGCGTTTAGCTGGTATAGCTGCTTTCTTGCTTAATGATCAAGTCTATCTGCATCAATCACGATTAAACTATAAACCAGCTTTTGCGGGAAGAGAGTTTTATTGGCATTCTGATTTTGAAACTTGGCATGCTGAAGATGGTATGCCGCGTATGCGCGCTCTGTCTATGTCGCTACTGCTGACAGAGAATACGCCATATAACGGGCCGTTGATGTTGTTACCTGGGTCACATCGCCGCTTTTTAGGGTGCGTAGGTGAGACGCCAGACAATCACTATCAATTATCTTTACAAAAACAAGAGATTGGTGTGCCAGATAATGATAATTTGGCGAATATGGTCAGTGAGTTCGGGATAGTAAGCCCTGTCGCTAAGCCAGGTTCAGTTTTGATATTTGATTGTAATACTATGCATGGATCGAATAGTAATATCACACCTACCCCACGATCAAATTCTTTTTTTGCTTACAATGCATTTTCTAATTTATTGCAAGCGCCTTATGGCGCTAAAACTCCAAGGCCAGACTTTATTGCAAACCGTGCACCACATCCGATTTCTCCTAAAACTGGCATTCAGTATTCTGACTTAGTATCTGCTTAGATTTGCGATAAGAATAATTTAACCATGATGACAGTGATTAGTTTTATTACTTTTTTAAGTTTATTTTTTATAATTGGACTGGCATCAACACTTAAAAGTAAAGGTACTCGAAAAGACTATTATTTAGCCGGTCAATCTGTAAGCCCACTGTTTAGTGGTCTTTCTGCTGTAGCGACTAATAATAGTGGTTATATGTTTATTGGTGTTATTGGTTACACCTACCAAGTAGGCCTGTCATCCGTGTGGTTAATGGTGGGATGGATTGCAGGTGACTTTTTAGCCTCATTATATATACATAAGAAACTCCATATCGCCACATCAAAAACAAACGAAACTTCATTTTCTGGCGTCCTAGCAAAATGGAGTGGTGAAGATATGCGGGTTTGGCGGCGAATCGCGGCATTATTCACACTGGTATTTTTAGGTACTTACGCGGCAGCGCAAATTTCTGCGGGCAGTAAAGCTTTAGAAGGAGTATTAGGCTGGGATAGAAGCAAAGGTGCTTGGTTAGTTGCTCTTATGGTGCTTTCCTACAGTATGGCAGGCGGTATACGCGCTTCTATCTGGACCGACGTGGCACAAAGTTTTGTCATGTTAGCTGCCATGTGTGCGCTGGTATGGGCTGGGACTTCAACTTTGGGTGGTATCAATCAAGTTGTCGATGCATGGCAAGCCATTCCTTATTACTTCGATATAATGCCGCAAGGGTTAGCAGTGTCTGGTTTGACAGGTGTTATCTTATTTGTTATTGGTTGGTTTGTTGCAGGATTAAGTGTTATTGGTCAACCACATATTATGGTGAGATTTATGGCGCTAAAAGACGCAGAAAGTATTAAGTCAGCCCGTATTTATTATTATGGTTTTTTCATTATCTTCTATCTATTAGCTACAACTGCAGGTATGTTAGCACGTTTACACTTGCCCGACTTGAGCAGTTTAGACCCTGAAATGGCACTGCCAAACATGGCGGTACAGTTATTACCACCAGTGTTAGTAGGTATGGTGTTAGCAGGTATTTTTGCAGCAACCATGTCAACAGCAGACTCTTTAGTGTTGAGTTGCTCATCGTCCATAGTTAATGATTTACTTCCAAAATATTCAGAAAGACCAAAAATTATTAAATCCACAACCGCTTTAGTGACTGGGTTTTCGCTATTGATAGCACTTTATGCAAGCAGTAGCGTATTTGATTTAGTTATAGTATCTTGGTCAGTAATGGCTGTAGTATTTGCACCATTGCTAATTTTATTGGTGATGCACCGTCAAATCACTCAGCGTCTTGCATTACTTATTATGGCAGTTGGAGTGGCTGTCATCTTGCTATGGCGCTATGCTAACCTACATAATATGATTTATGAAGGTTTGCCCTCCATCTTTATAGCTGTGGCTTTAGGTTATCTAGCATCACAAAAACAAAAAACTTAAAGTTAATGCAATAAATATTAGTACTTTTGCATAGCTATGCAGGCGCAATTCTTATTCGCCCAAACTTAAGATTGGCTTATTAGCCTTATTGTGTTTAGTCTATTTTTTTTCAAAAATGAAAGTCAGCTAACATCAAAATAATAAGTGTATTGAATAATGGGTTGGGCAGTAACTGTTCTAGTCTAATTGAAATGGACACTTTAATAAAAGACAATATTGTTAATTATTGAAGTTCCCATGTAACAAAAACGAGTACACAAGAGTTACCCAAAAAAGTTTAAAGAAGAGGCGGTGGCGTTAGTCACTGATTAAGGCTACAGCGGATTGGTAAAAGTGTCATTTTTGTTGGGGCGGTGAGCATGAGCCATCATCAATCTAAGGCTTAAAGCGTAAAATAAATTCGCCGGCTATTGGGGGGTGGATGCGGCGGCAGAAAGTGCTGACGGCGGTGTGATGTATAACGATGCGAGTAAAAATGATCCAGACCCACCAGTCGCTTACGCTGAGTTTGATCACTTCTTGTCAGAGTTGGATACTGAGCATTTGAAAGAAATTGCACAAGAAATTAAAGGCCAATATATTGAAGCACAAGATAAGTCTAGTTTTTATGACTTTGTACAATCGCAGTCACCTGCGGCTAAGTTTGTGACGGATAATTCAGTGTGTTGAATGCCCTTATTACTGGCTGGTTTGTTGGTGTTATCAACCTATCTACCAGATGTGTGGCGTAATGGGCTACGCTTTGGGAGATTTAAACAATAACAATTTAAGGCCCAGCAATTTAGGCCGTAACGACTCTTCCCAATGAAAAAGGCTTCCAGTATTTATGGAAGCCTTTCTTATATCTATTATTTTTAGTCATTTTGTTGTTAATACCTACAGGCCTAAATCTAGTTGTAATAGCTTTTTCAACATCAGCACTGTCACTGGTTTTTTCTCAGTCAATGACCACTCATCCAATGCATTGAGTACTGACATGAGCGTGAGTAAATCTCGTCGTAGATAACGCAAGCAGTAAGCAATCACTTCGTCTGGTAGGAGCATACCGCGTTCAGTAGCGTGGTTTTTCAATGCCTCAGTTTTTTCGGCATCGGATAATGGCTGTAGTTGATAGACTAAGCCCCAAGCTAGACGAGTAGCTAAGTCGTCTCGCAGCTGCATTTGAGACGGCGCATGTAAGCCAGCGGTAATCAGTTTGCCGCCATTCGCTTTAAGTTGATTGTAAGTGTTAAACAAATGAATTTGCGCTTCATCATCTAGCAGATGCACATCATCTGCAATATGCGCGCCCAGATTTTTTGAGGCATTGAGTAAATGACTTTTACCACTACCTGCTGGGCCCCAACAATAGATAAAGGATGCGTCGGCTGAACCATTTAATAAGTGCTGAATATTAGTTAGCACTTCAGCATTATGACCAATCACAAAGTTATCTAGCGTTTGTGGCGGCGCTTGCTGAATATCAAGCAGTAGTTGTTTCATCACTATTTAAGGTAAGCATCGCTAGTTAAATAACTTTGTTTCGAATGGCGTAAGCCCACGGCGATTGCCGCGCCAACAGGTAAGGCTAATAGCACACCGGCAAAACCAAATAACTGTCCGCCAGCTAACAAAGCAATAATAACCACAACTGGATGCAAGCCAATACGGTCGCCAACTAAGTACGGCGTCAGAATGTAGCTTTCAATGACTTGCCCAATACCAAACACCATTAACACCGGGACGATAGCTGACAGCGAACCGAATTGTAATAATGCCAGTAATAGCGCCATGATAAAGCCAATGAAAAAGCCTAAATAAGGCACAAAGCTAAGCAAGCCAGCCAGCAACCCGATTGAAAGTGCCATCTCTAAACCGGCAAGCCATAAGCCAATGCTATAAAACACACATAACACAGCCATGACAGAAAGTTGGCCGCGTAGAAATTCAGCTAGGACTTGATCGATTTCTTTAACAACCGTAGTGGTTTTTGCGAGCCATTGTCTAGGAATTAACTCGGTAATTTTTTTAACGAGATCATCCCAGTCACGTAATAAATAGAATAAAACGACGGGTAATAATATAAGGTTGGCAACAATGCCAATCAGCACCAAGCCTTTGCTACCTGCCGTTTGCAGTAAGTGCTTTAACACGTTGCCAGTTTCTTGCCAGTGTTCGGTGATCATCTGCTGAATCTGCCCGATATCAATAGCGAAGCTTTTGCCTAGATTTTTTTGCAACCACGGTTCGGCATAGGCGCGAAAGTTTTCGATGAGAACAGGTAGGCGTTCAGCAATGAATAATGATTGTTTTTGTAAAAGCGGTATTAGAATCAAAATAATTAGCATCATGCCAGCAAATAACCCAACAATGACAAAAAGGGTAGCGAGCGCTCGGCCGACTTTCATTTTGTTAAAGCCAGCTACGCTGAGCTTATCGACTAATGGATCGCAAATGTAGGCAAGAATTGCCGCTGCGATGAATGGCGTCACAATGGAGCCGAGCTGATAAAGAGTCAAGGCAAGCAGTAGGGCAAAAATCGCCCAACGATTGTCGCTAAAGATGCGGGTGATTGGGTCTTTGTCTTTTGGGTGTTTAGCCATATTTTGGTAAAAATGAGTTAAAATGTGCGCATAAAATTAAGCAATTAACAAAATTATACTTAAGTTAGCCGTGCTGCATGATATTTATTAAAAGCACCTGCTATCACCACACTTAAAAACCTTATTGAAACGAGATCATTTTGAGCGAAAATCCTGACAATACCCCTGTTACCTATCACGATGCTGGCGTTGACATTGAAGCTGGTGATGAGCTAGTTAATCAAATAAAACCGTTTGCAAAACGCACGATGCGCCCAGAAGTAATGAGTGCGATTGGTGGCTTTGGCTCTATGTTCGCGATGCCAGCCAAGTTTAAAGAGCCTGTCTTGGTTTCAGGAACAGATGGTGTTGGTACAAAATTGAAACTAGCGTTCGAATTGAATCAACACGATACCGTGGGTATTGATTTAGTTGCCATGAGTGTGAATGATATTTTGGTTCAAGGTGCTGAACCATTATTCTTCTTAGATTATTTTGCATGCGGTAAATTAGATGTTGGTACAGCGGCAAAAGTTGTTAAAGGCATTGCCGCAGGTTGTGAAGAATCTGGTTGTGCATTAGTTGGAGGTGAAACAGCAGAAATGCCTGGTATGTATCCAGCAGGTGAATATGACTTGGCTGGCTTTGTTGTTGGCTGTGTGGATAAGGCAAACATTATTGACGGTACGACGATTGTAGAAGGTGACGCAGTATTAGGCTTAGCTTCAAGCGGCGCACACTCTAATGGCTACTCGTTAATTCGTAAGTTGATTGAAAAATCGAGTATCGATATGGAGTCTGATTTCGAAGGGCGCAAGTTTAAAGATGTCGTGATGACACCAACTAAGCTATATGTGAAGTCTATATTAGCGCTGCTTGAAGCTTTACCAGTGAAGGGCATGGCGCATATTACAGGTGGCGGTATTACAGAGAATATTCCACGTGTATTACCAGCAGGCTTAACTGCAGAAATTGATTCCAATAGCTGGGAATTACCAGCACTATTTAAATGGTTAAAAGACCAAGGTAATATTGCTGACCTTGAAATGTATAAAACATTTAACTGTGGTGTGGGAATGGCAATTATCGTGTCAGCTGATAACGCAGCGGAAGCAATGAAAGTATTAGCAGCTAAAGGCGAAATGGTTTATCAAATTGGACAAATTCGTGCACAAGCTGATGGAGAAGCGGCAACGGTTGTTTTTTAATACTAGCCGAATGGATTCACAACCAGGTAACAGTTTAATGCCTTATATAGACATCGTATAAAAAGAAAGCACCTATGAAATTAATGAAAACCATATTCGTATCTAGTTTTTTATTGGTGAATGTGGCTTTTGCACAACCAACTAACATAAAGTTGGAATACGAAGTAAGCCGTAATGAAAGTTCTTTCGGGACAGTTAAAGGAAGCTATGTGCAAGAGGGAGCGCAATATCGTATTGTTTCTACCAAGAAAGGTAAGGGTTTATATGCCTTGCTTGGTGTGCGGGAAATGACAAGTAAGGGCACGGTTACTGCTGAAGGTTTAGTGCCTGAAAAGTTTCAATTCAAACGCGGTAGTAGTGTTAGTAAGACATTGTCTACCAGTTTTAATTGGGCAAGTCATCAATTGGAGTATATTGGTAAAAGGTAAAACAAAGGTGGCTAAATTGCAACCAAGAACAGTTGATTTGGTGAGCTAGCCTTATCAATTTATGTTTAGGCCACTAGATGGGAATCAAGTAAAAATTGCGTTAACAACGAGTAAAAAATTAAAACAATATACCTATAAGGTGGTAATGCGCGATTTGATGCTAAACGTGGCGGGAACTTAATATAAAACATTGCACCTAGTGAATACTGCAGTGGGTGGGGAAAAGAAAAAAGAGCTGTGGTTAGCCGAGGAAACACACTATATCCCAGTGAAATATTTAGTGGTGGATAAAGATGACGAAAAGATTGAGCAAGTGCTCACAAAAATCAGCATGGAATAGCTGTTATTTAATAGCCAGTGAATAGCGCTTAGTTATTCACCAAGTAAGCTACAATAGGATGGCTAGTGATAGCATTATCATTAGCTATGGTCATTTTTAAAATTAATGCACTCACGATAAAGAAAATAGACGAAATGAATGAAAACCTAATCCGCCAAGCTGCCATATTGCTGACTGATATGCTCGCTTTTGAAAAGCCAGCAGATGCCGTGATGAGCGCATTTTTTCGCAACAATCGTGACCTTGGTAACAAGGATAGATCATTTATTGCAGAAAGTGCTTATGGCGTCATTCGCCGTTTACGTTTTTTGAGTACCATTACCGCGAATCAAGAGAATGACCCTGATGATGCACGTAAGTTAATTCTAGCTTGGTTGTTGCGCGTTCAAGGACGCAGTTTAAGAGATTTGGAAGCAGTGCTGAATGAGCAACAAAAAGAGTGGGCGATTGCAATCAAAACCAAGTCGACAGACGGTATGCCAATTGCGGCGAAAGCGGATGTTAGAGATTGGTTATGGGAAAAACTCTCTAAACAGTATGGTGACGAGAAGGCATTGACCATCTGCCGTAGTATGTTTGAACAAGCGACTTTAGATTTGCGCGTGAATACGATTAAAGGCAATCCAGAAGAAGTGCTAGCAAAAATGCTGGCTGAGAATATCAATAATGAAAATACTATTTCGAAGATGCCACTATCACCCATTGGCATCCGTATGCCAAACCGTATTGGTATTAATAAGCATGTGTTGTTTACCGAAGGTAAAATTGAAGTGCAAGACGAAGGTAGCCAATTGCTCACTTTCTTAGTTTCGCCAAAACGTGGCCAAATGGTAGCGGATTTATGTGCTGGTGCTGGCGGTAAAACATTAGCACTGGGTGCATTGATGCGTAATACTGGTCGTTTATATGCATTTGATGTGAACGAGAGGCGACTCAGCAACATGAGTAAGCGCCTTAAGCGTTCAGGTTTATCTAACCTCAATGCACAAGTGATTAATAACGAAAATGATATGAAGCTCAAGCGCCTCGATGGTAAGTTTGACCGAGTATTAGTTGATGCGCCATGTAGTGGTTTAGGGACTTTGCGTCGCAATCCAGATTTGAAATGGCGTCAAACCGAGCAAGACGTGGTTGAGCTGAATACGAAGCAAAAGAATATTTTAACGCGCGCGGCTAAAATGACCAAAGCGGGTGGACGTGTGGTCTATGCGACTTGTAGCTTACTGACAGAAGAGAATGAAATGATTGCGGAGCACTTTTTAGAGAAGCATCCAGATTTTACTTTAGTGCCTGCGAATGAAGTGATGGCACAACAAGGTATTGAGTTAGATACAGGTAAATACTTAAACTTATTGCCGAACGAGCATGGCACTGATGGTTTCTTTGCTGCGGTGTTCGTGAAAAAAGTAGATCCCAAAAAAGAAGCGGCAGCAAAGCTAAAGGCAGAGGAAACTAATGCCAAAAAAGCAAAAGCTAAAAAAGAAAAGGCCAGTGAAAAAGCTGCTGAAAAGAAGCCAGAGAATATGGAAGCGCCAGCTAAAGTAGGTGAGGCTGAAGTGAAAGCAGAAGCAAAATCTGAAGCAAGCCCAGAGATAACTCCAGAAACAGATAGCAAGCCAGAAGAAGGTAAAGCGTAACGCAATGGCATTAGACCTTTCCAATACATTGGTTGTCGGTATATCCGCCACCGCGCTATTTGACCTCGGTGAGGCGGATAAGCTATTCCGCGAACAGTTGAAAATCGATGTTGAAAAAGCGGTGGTGCAGTATCGACAGTACATGCTGGAAAGAGAAGATGATCCCTTGTTAGAAGGGACTGGCATGCCATTGATTAAAGCCTTGCTGGAGCTCAATAAATACAGTGATGATAAGGCGTCTGAATCACCACTCGTCGAAGTGGTGGTGATGTCTCGCAATAGTCCGGAAACAGGCGTGCGCGTATTCAACAATATTCGCAATCTTGGTTTGAAAATTAGCCGCCATGCCTTTACGGGTGGTGAGTCTGTTATTGACTATATTGAGGCCTTTGATGTGGATTTATTTCTCACAACGAATGTTGATGATGCGCAAAAAGTGAGTGATGCGGGTAAGTGTGCTGTAGCTTTGCTGAAAGCGCCGCCAGCGGATATGGTCAAGCCGCCAACTGATCAGGTGCGGATTGCCTTTGATGGAGATGCCGTACTATTTGATGAAAGTAGTGAGCTAGTTTATAAATCAAAAGGCTTAGACGAGTTTCAGCAAAATGAAGATACGCAGCAGGACGTGCCAATGTTAGAGGGCCCTTACGCCTCTTTCTTGCAAAAATTAGCTAAATTACAAAAGCGCTTGCCATTTGGTGTCGAAATGTCACCAGTACGATTAGCTATTGTGACCGCGCGGAGTGCGCCAGCTGAAATGCGCGTTATTAATACCTTGCGTGCTTGGGGTGTTCACGTTAATGAGGTCTTCTTTTTAGGCGGCTTGAATAAAGCCGCTATCTTAAAAGCATTTAAGCCGCATATCTTTTTCGACGATCAAGATTTGCATATTGAAAATGCATCTACAGTCGTGCCGTCAGGTAAAGTGCCTTATAAAAGTGATTCGCCACTGAATAAATTAAAATCTGTTAAATAGCTTTAATCATTTCCTAGTACTGAATTAATGAAGGTTGATAACTGATGAAAATCCCTAGTTTAAACGTACAAATATTACTTGGTGCTGCATTTGGTGTCTTGGTCGGATTGCTCTTTCAGAATACAGGGACAGAGGGTGAAGTTGCTTCTGGTAGTTTATATACGGCCAGCCTTATTGGAACGCTATTCATTGATCTCTTAAAAATGATTCTAATCCCACTCGTGTTCTGCAGCATTGTGGTTGGGATAGCGAATTTGCGTCAGCATAGTCAGATTCATAAAGTGTGGGTTACTACGCTCATTTTCTTTATTCTCACCATGGGCATTGCTATGATTGTTGGCATGGCTACCAGTCTTTACTTTAAACCTGGCACTGGGTTGGAAGTGAGTATGTTTGATGGCGCGATGCAGCGCTTTCAATCCAAACAAATGCCGTTGCCTGAGTTCTTCGCACATTTTTTACACAATTTATTTGTCAATCCATTCCAAGCACTCGCAGAAAGCAAAGTGCTATCAGTCGTTATCTTTGCTTTGTTCTTAGGGATTGCGCTGGTGATGGGAGGTAATCGTTATAAAAACATTTTAGTCCTGCTAGAAGAAGGCTTAGAAATCACCATGCGCATGGTGAATTGGATTATGGTGTTAGCACCTTATGGTGTGGCAGCTTTGCTGATTAAGCTGGTGGCAACGCAAGACATCTCTATGCTAGGCACGCTAGCTGAGTTTGTTGCGGTTGTGGCAGGCACGTTAATCTTCCATGGCATCGTTGTATTACCACTGATTTTATTCTTGTTTACAGGTAAGACACCTTTTTGGTTTTGGGGTGGTGCACGTCAGGCTTTAGTGACTGCATTTGCCACAAGCTCTAGCTCTGCTACATTACCGATTACCATGCGTTGCGCAACGAAGCATTTAAATGTGAAGACTGAAATTGCTGGCTTCGTCATCCCATTGGGCGCGACGCTCAATATGGATGGTACGGCACTGTATGAAGCTGCCGCTGCCTTATTCGTGGCTAACCTCATCGGCGTAGAACTTAGCTTTGCGCAACAGATGATCGTGTTCTTTACCGCCATGCTAGCCTCTGTCGGCGCACCAGGTATTCCAAGTGCAGGCATGGTGACCATGGTATTAGTTTTACAGTCCGTTGGTTTACCAGCAGAAGCTATCGCTATTCTGCTACCTGTTGACCGTATGCTTGATACATTAAGAACGACCGTTAATGTTGAAGGCGACATGACCGCCAGCTTAGTTGTTCAAAAAATCATTTCTTAAGGCACTTAAACTTCATATGTTACATTTCTTTAAAGCCGAGCTTGTTGATGTAGAAGTGATCGCAACACTCATTAATAATGCTTATCGCGGTGAACCAAGTCGTAAAGGTTGGACAACGGAAGCGGATATTTTAGATGGCTTACACACCACAACAGCAGAGGTCGCTAGTATCATTAACCGCAATGATGCTTTTATCCTCATGGGTGTGGAGAATGATGAAGTGGTGGCGACGATTTGTTGTGAGCTGCAAGTGATTGCGTTTAAACACACGGTACATTTTAGTCTGATTGCCGTTAAACCAACGCTGCAAAATAAAGGGCATGGCAAAGATATTATTAATGCTGCTGAGACCATGACCAAACGTGAATGGCGAGTGGCTGGTTATCATATGACGGTCATTTCTTTATGTAATGAATTGATTGCGTTCTACGAACGCTTGGGTTATGAGCGTACGGGAGAGGTTAAAGATTTTCCTGTTGATTCTCCGTTATGGGAGCCGAAAGTCGTTGGGCTTCAAATTCAGTATTTGGCAAAGCTATCAGGGGTGGTTGTTAAAAAGTAACGTGAACTAATTTTAGCTTAACCTAGTTTTAATAAGTGCGTTACAGTGAAATCCTTATGACAAACTTCAATACAACATTAGTACTGATGACCAAGGCGGTCTGGCTGCGTGCCACCATCTGCAGTGGTTGTTGCTTGTCGTAATTTTTATGCAACCGCGGGCTCTCCGTGGTTGATATTGTTCTCAATAAACACATCCTCGTAGAGCTTCACTTTAAGGGCTATATCATGCAGTCTTAAATACAGTCTCGGCAGGCATTCACCGGCATTTTAATGCTATCTATAGCCTCTGTTGATTTCTCATCGAAAGCGATTATTGTGAAACTCGCCTATGTTTATCCAGTCAATGCATCCATGTTGATTGCTTTATGCATGCTGCTTTCTATTCAATTTTTAAGGAACTTATCCTATGGGTTAATTACAAGAACCACAGCATGAATACTAACTTTACTGATATACGCAAGCTGATATCAACCAGCATCATGGCTTGTTCGCATTCTGTGTGCGTCTAATTTTTCCAAGCCATGCATGAGTAATGAGTAGGCAGCCGGCACAACGACAAGGGTCAATAGTGTAGAGGAAATCATGCCACCAATAATGGCAATGGCTAATGGTTTGTTGGTTTCACTACCAGAGCCTAAGCCCAGTGCGGCGGGCGTTAGCGCCAAGATAATGGTGAGGGATGTCATGAGCACTGGGCGCAATCGCACAGGGCAGGCTTCGTTTAACGCATCATTAATACCAGCACCTTTAGCGCGGAGTTGGTTGGTTAGGTCAATTAATAAGATGGAGTTTTTTGCAACCAAGCCAATCAGCAATATCAGGCCAATCATCGAATAAATATTCAGTGTTTGTCCAGTGAGCCATAGGGCAACTAAACCACCGATAATGGCTAATGGTTGTGCGAGCATGATGACAAATGGCTGCGTGAATGAGTTGAATTGGCTGGCCAGTACCATATAGAGAAGAATGAAGGCTAGCATAAAAACAAAGCTCATATTTTTCATGGTTTTTTTCATTTCTTCTGCTTGGCCAGAAAACTGTAGCGTGTAATCAGCGGGAACCGTAGTTGCAGCAACTTTGCTGACAATATCAGATGCCTCGCTAAGCGGAACGGTTGGGTTAGCATAAAAATTCACCGCATATTGCAAATCGTAGCGGCTAATCACGGCAGGACCTAAGGTGGGTTTAAACGAAGCCACGGCATCTAAACGGACCAACTCGCTTTTATTATTACGTAAATAAATTTTGCTTAAGTCACTGGTTTGTTGTAATGCTGCATCATCTGCTTTGATGCGAATGTCGTAACGCTGACTATCGCCAATGTCATCATTGTAGGAAGCCACATTATTACCACCCGCATATAAGCTAATGGCCGCTGCAATTTCTCTGGCATTGACCCCTAAGTTAGCGGCACGTGTGCGATCAATATCGACATCTAACTGAGGCAGATTGAGTTGTACATCGACGTCTACCTCACCAATTTCAGGCATGCTATTGAGTTGGTCTTGTAATAGCCGTGAGATTTCGCTGATGCCAGTTAAGTGATTGCCCGTTAATATGAATTGTAGTTTTTCAGAACGTCGCCCACGAGCGATGGATGGTGGTGATGCTGATGCTATTACACCTGGGATTTTTACTAAATCTTTTTTGATTAATGTAATCAGGTCTTGTTGGCTAATATCACGCGCTTCTCTTGGTTTGAGTCGCACATTGACGCTAGCTTGATTGGCTTGTCCCCGTGAGCCAGTGCCGATAGAGGCGTAGTAGCTATCAATGGATTCTGGATATTTTTTTAAGGCGGCTTCAATACGTAGTAAGCGTGAGTCGGTATAATCAAGACTGGCGCCAAGCGGCGTTTTGGCGGTAATTCTAAAGTAGCTTTCATCAGAATCTGGAACAAACTCTTTAGCTACATTTTTGAGGCTTAGCATGCCAGAGACTACGACAAAGATGGCGGTGAAAATCAGTACAAAAATGCGGTGCGAAAGTGTCAGAGACAATGTTTTTTTGTACAAGGTATCAAGTTTACTTAAGGCGTTGGCTATAGAGGTATACACTTTATTATCGCCTTGTGTGATACCTAGATAGCGTGAGCACAGCATGGGGGTTAACGTCAGCGAAACGAATAAAGAAATGATGACGCCGAAGGTGACGACAACCGCGAATGATTTAAAGAACATGCCGATTATGCCCTCCATAAAAATCACGGGTGCGAAAATGCAAACCAGTGAAGCGGATGACGCTAACACGGCAAAGCCGACTTCATTACTGCCGTTAATCGTGGTCAGTGTGCGGAAACGATCGACCAGTTTTGGGTTCTCTAATTCTTCTTCTGTGAGCTTTTCACCAACCTCGCCCGACATATGACGTAAGATACTTTCACGCACCACAATGGCGTCATCCACCACGACGCCAATGAGTAGTAATAGTGCTAATAAGGTCATGCTGTTAAAAGTGTAACCTGAGAAGTACATCACCGCAATCGCGCCCAGTAATGAAACAGGAATCTCTAAACAAATCATTAAAGTTGAGCTAAATGAGCGCATAAAGATGAGCACGATCAGCGCAGCAAATAACGTACCTTCCACTAAGTGCTCTTTAAGGGACGTGACAATTTGATTGATGAAAATTGAGTCGTTGGTTGAGATGTCTAATGACATGCCTGGCGGCAAGTTTGGACGAATTTCTTCGTCCAATTTTCGAGTGACCTCGTTAATAATTTGCACTGTGTTGGTATTCGCGATTTTGACAATGCCGATACTCACTGTTGGCTTGCCGTTATAGCGCGCTACTTGGCGTTTATCGGTAATACCATCTTCCACTTTGGCGATGTCTTTTAAGTAAATCGGCACGCCATCTTTGACTTGCACCACCATGTTTTTTAAGTCGTTAAGATTATGGAACTCCAAATCCAGCTTAATTAACTGCTCTGCATTTTTGCTGACTAAAAATCCACCAGGCAGCTGTACGTGTTCACGGTTAAAGGCATCGGTTAAATCATTCGCACCGAGTTTATAAGCCGCCATTCGCTCTGTCGATACAATCACGCGAATGACGCGGTCACGCTGACCACCAAAGCGGACTTCGCCGACACCATTAATGGTTTCAAACTTTTTCTTAATCACATTGGCAGCATATAAATTGAGCTGCTGTATGGTGCGGTCACCCGTTAAGGCAATCCACATAATAGGCCGAGCATCAGCATCCACTTTTCTAATGATTGGCGGGTCTGTATCTGTTGGTAATCTGCGTTGTACTTGGCTGATTTTGGCTTGCACTTCGTTAAAGGCAACATCAATATTTTTGTCTAAATTAAAAACAACACTGACATTGGAGGCACCTGGAGAAGAGCTAGACTGAATGTGATCAATGCCGGGCGTAGTGTTGACGGCAGACTCAATGACGTTAGTCACACTGGTATCAATGACGTCTGAACTGGCACCACGTAAGGTGGTCGTGATGTTGATGACGGGAAAGTCGACCGATGGAATACGATCAACACCAATACGTTGATAGGCGATAATACCGAACAGCATAATGACTGCTGATAGCATAAAGGTTAAGACATGATGCTTAATCGAAAACTCAGGTAGCGTCATTTTTTGCTATTTTGACTGGTGCTTTATCGGTGAGAAAGCCTGCACCATCGACGACTATAAGGTCATTGGGTTTTAGTCCAGATATTATTTCGATGAAGCCTTGTTGGCGCAAGCCTGTTTTAACAATAGCTTGGTGTGCAATATTTTCACGCACCACATAGACAACTTCTCCTGCTGGGCGCAACACTAAGCTTTGCTCTGGAATCATCATTGCCGCTGGCAATGTGCTGAGCGTCACCTCGCCAGTGACGGTTGCACCAGGCTGCCAATCTTTTGCATTGTTGACATCCGCAATCACATCAATCGTGCGGTTACCTTCCGCAACCAATGGTTTTAATTCAAGAATAACCGTTTCTATTGTCTCCGTACTGGACGGTGTTTTTAGTCGCACAGTTAAGCCTGGTTTAAGTTGTGGTCCAAACTGCTCTGGAAAAGGCAAGTGCGCACGTAAAGCTTGTGTTGAAACGATTTGCACGATAGGGTCACCCACGCGAAGATAGTCACCAGTATCAACAGGGTTGCTTTCAATAATGCCACTAACGGGTGCAAACACTTTGGATTTACTGCTGTCATGGTTAATGCTAGCAACACGTGCTTTGGCTGCAACCAGTTGTTGCTTGAACACACTCTCTTGCGCAACTTCATTATCAAACGCACTCTGAGAGATAAAGTTTTTATCCATCAGAGCTTTGTTACGCGAGACAATTTTAGTTTGATTGCCTAACGATGCTCGAATTCTAGCGACCTCTGCGAGTGCTTCGTTACGCTGCATCATAGAATCTCGTGCATCTAAGGTTGCAATTAGCTGCCCTTTTTTGACTTTATCACCTGTATTGACATGGACTTTAATAATGCGTCCTGCCATTTCCGCTGCTAACGTTGGATTAATTAAGCCCTCAAGTGAGCCAACTGAGCTTTGTGTGATGTTGATGGCTTGGTTTTTAACGGTAGTCACCGTGACTAAGGTTGTTCTAGCATCCTGTTTCTTGTCTGAATTTTCATTATCATTGAAGCCGCATCCCTGTAAAAACAGCACGCTGCAAAAAAGGAATAACGTTAAGAGTGGTTTATGCATAAAGTGTATTCAAGTTTATTAGTTAATGACTCGGTTTTTCAATAACCTTGTCCCAGTCAAAAAAAGGCCCTGGGTCTTTTTTTCGGCCTGGTGCAATATCTGAATGTCCAACGACATACTGAATGGGGTAGGTGTTTTTTAATGATTGTAACAGTGCATTGAGTACTTTATATTGCACCGCTTCAAACGCTTCAAAATCACACCCTTCAAGCTCTATTCCGACAGCAAAATCATTACATCGTTCACGACTTTTCCATTTGGAGACGCCTGCATGCCAAGCGCGTTTCGTACAAGGAACAAATTGAATCAGGGCGCCATCACGACGGATGAGGAAATGCGAAGAGACTTTCGCTGTATAAATATCAGCGTAGTATGAGTGTTCATTTGGATTCAGTTGATTCGTGAATAATTCAATAATGCCATGACCACCATATTGTTTTGGCGGCACGCTGATGTTGTGAATCACAACCATGTCAATCACAGGGCTATTAACATCGCTAGGCCTATCATCTTGATTAGGCGAGGTTACCTGTTGAGCACAAGCAACCACCCCATGTGCATTGATTTCATATAATTGACTACCTTGTGTTTGCATATTGATAATTTGTTTGGCTCGAAGAAAAAGCGTTGTTTTTTGGCGGATTAACGCTCTTCAGCAAGGCCATCATCAGAATCTGCTTGATCGTCTTTGGAAGGTCTCAGTTTAGATAAACGATATCGTAGTGTTCTAAAACTCACGCCAAGTAATTTAGCAGCAGCGGTTTTATTGTTATTGGTTTTCTCAAGAGCTTTAAATATTTCACGCTTTTCTATGTCTTCTAAATAATCAGATAAGCTCGTATCATTATCTTTACTAGGCGCTGATTGAATAGCTGCGGCATTAGTCGCTTGCATTTCATCGTCGATGAGTAAATCATCTATCGTAATGGTCTTGCCATCACACAAGGCTAAAGCACGTTCAAGCATGTTTTCCAATTCGCGCACATTGCCTGTGAATGGTAATGATGCAATCAACTTGTTCGCTTCAGGGGCTAATAAGGGAATGCCAATCGATTGTGCAGTACAAAGTTTTTCTAATAGCTTTTGTGTGAGTTCTGGAATGTCTTCTGGATGCTCGCGTAGCGATGGCATCTTAAGTTGAATGACATTTAAACGGTAATACAAGTCTTGTCTGAATAAGCCTTCTGCCATCATTTCTGACAAGTTTTTATGCGTGGCACTAATAATTCGGACATCGACTGCTTCTTCAGACGTGTCGCCGACTGCACGCACTTTCTTTTCTTGGATGGCACGTAGCAGCTTTACTTGCATGAGCAGAGGCAAATCTGCGACTTCATCTAAAAATAAAGTACCGCCATTTGCTGCTTGGAATAAGCCAGAAGTGTCTTTTACAGCCCCGGTAAAAGCTCCTTTTTTATAGCCAAAAAACTCACTTTCCATTAATGACTCTGGAATGGCACCACAGTTAACAGCGACAAAACTTTGATCGCTACGAGAGCTATTTTTATGAATAAGTCTGGCCGCCAGTTCTTTACCACTGCCTGACTCTCCACTGATATATACCGGTGCCTGGCTACGTGCAAGCTTCTCTATCATCGTCCGTATTTGACTGATGGCAGGAGAGTTGCCGAGTAAATATGCTGTGTTTTTATTGTCGTTGCTATCAGTGTCTGACAGCTTGAGTGCAGACGCTACTAAAGGGCGCAGTTGCTTAAGCGAGATTGGTTTGGTGAGGTAGTCGAAGGCACCTGCTTTAAGGGCAGAAACAGCATTCTCTGCGCTGCCATAAGCGGTAATCACGGCAACAGGTAAGCCGCTGTATTCATTTGAAATCAGTGTGACCAATTCCAATCCGAGACCATCGGGTAAGTTCATGTCAGTCAAGCATAAGTCATAATCTTTCGAAGCTAGCATGTGTTTGGCTTCAGTAATGTTACTGGCGCTATCTGCGTAAATATTCATCCGTTCTAGCGTTAATACGACTAGCTCACGGATGTCGGTTTCATCATCGACCACTAAACATTTGAATTGCGTTGACATGATTAAATTGTAGCCTTTTTAACTTCCATTACAAACTTTGTCCCAGTGTTTGTAGGTTTGTATTGTAAATCTGCCCCATTGGCTTCTGCTAGTTCTTTACTGATATAAAGTCCCAGCCCAGTGCCTGATTTTTCTGTTGTAAAAAACGGCTCAAATAGATGATTGTTAATCTCATTAGGAATAGCTTCTCCATCATCAGTAATTTCAATTTTGATGATAGAAGCGTTTGTAGTATACACCGCTACTTGTAAGCTATTTTCATTTTGCATACTATGCCGCCAACCATTCTTACAAAGATTCCATAAGACTTGGTTTAAGTGGCGGCTGTCAAAAAGCACGGTAGCTTTATCGCCTGTTATTGTTAATTGAAAGTGATTAGCGGGAATGTTTTCAACAGCACAAAATTGTTGATGGAACTCAGATATAAAGTTGCTTAAGTGTATCGTCTTTCGGTTGGTGCGATCACGACGGTTAAGCTCAAGCACATCTTTAATGATTTGATCTAATCGTGAAACATTATCATTGATGATTTGCAATAAGCGCTGATTGGAGGAAGAAATTTCTTCATCTTCTTGTAATAGCTGATTGGCATGACTAATTGAACTGAGTGGGTTACGAATCTCATGTGCAATCTTGGCCGTTAAGCGGCCAAGTGCAGCGAGCTTCACTTGATGGGATTGTGTTTGTATTTCCGTCCAATCCTCAATAAAGACAACAGCACCTTGGTTACGGTTTTCGGCAATTGGTAAAAAGCTAATACGTAGCTCACGAGATAAAATGCTCACTTTTAAAATGTTTGGCATGGCATTGTTATTTTGAGTAACGTCGTCGCTAAACCATTCAATCAGTAGCGCCGCAATCTCAGGTGCGATATTGACGAGACTTTTTTCTTCCCAGACTTTACCTTCTAAGTTGAGAAAAGCATCTGCTTGCAAGTTATGGTGTTTGATAAATAGTTCTCTATCTACAACGATGACACCATCCTTCATCCTGTGTGTAATCAGCGCATTCACATACGCAAGACCTTTTAAATCTAAGCCGCGTTGTGAAGCTAATCGTTCACTCTGCTGCAGTCGTTGAGCAAGACTGTGTGCTAGCCAAGCAATTGCAAAGCAAGCGATGCCTAGGGTGACAGTATTTGAATAGTTGCTGTTTGTGTTAGATTGGAAAACAGAGCTAAAAAACTGTTGAAGTAAAATGCCAATCGTTGCTACCGCCGCATAGAATAAAGATAAACGACCATCACTAATTAAGCTGGCTGCAGCAATAACAATGACCAGTAGCAAGCCCATTTCTGTATAACTTGAGTTTGCTATATGCATGAAAAACAGAATAAAAAGAATGTCTGTGATGATTTGAACAGGGAGGGTGATTTCTAACTTTGGCTTTTCAAGCCAAGTGGCAATGCCGCTGAAAAGGCTAAAGATTAAGTAGCCAAGTGGCCCCATTGCTAAGGCATGCTGGCCAATGTTTAGTTGTAAGTTTTCAACTAAGGGAGATTGACTGAATAATAGTGCAAATGCAATGAAAATGCGGTAGCCATTGTAGAGTTTGAAGCTATTCCAACGCGCTTTAATGAGCCTTTGATCATAGGCTGAAGAAGGCTCAATATTGATGTTATTTTCTTTGCGCATCACATTCTGGATTACTACAATAAATGACATTATCTCTGATGCGCGTATCGCTTTCAGGGACATGGCAATGGCATTGGCTACAGATCACGAATTTTTCAGAGTGCGCATGACTGTTCGATGGCGCGTGTGTGGATTGCGCGTTTGCTATGAAGCGTTTTATCACGACATAGAGTACCCAAATTAAAATGATTAATAATAAAATACGTGGCATAGCATGATCATAAACGTTAAGTGAGATAATGACTGCATAAAAGGTTAATTATAAAACAGTCTTGCTAAGGCTAGAAGAAATTAAGCTGTTATACTGCATCACTAGTTAGACAAATAGTATATTCATGGCAAGCTCACAAGAATTATCAGATTTTTTACGCGATGTAGAGCGACGTGCTTTTAAGCAAACAGTTTATGCTGTGCGCGATGAGCACTTGGCACTTGATATTGTGCAGGACTCGATGTTCAAACTTGCTGATAAATATCCTGACAAGCCAGTTACAGAGTATCCCATGTTGTTTCAACGTATATTACAAAACACCATGCGAGATTTTTGGCGCCGGCAAAAAGTACGCAATATTTGGACTTCTTTGCTCTCTTCATTTGTATCTAAAAATGAAGATGGCGAAAATAGAGATCCACTCGATACCATTGATGTCGGTGATGAGAGCCTTAATCCTGCAACGCAATTGGAAGGCAGCCAAACCTTACAGTTAATTGAGCGCGCATTAGAAAAGCTACCAGCACGTCAACGAGAAGCCTTCGTTCTGCGTTATTGGGAGGAGATGAGTGTCGCTGAAACAGCGGGTTCAATGGGTTGCTCACAAGGCAGTGTGAAAACACACTGCTCGCGCGCATTGCGCACAATGGGATCATTGTTGGAGCAACAAGGTTTAGGTAGTAGAGAATTGGAAAATTTAGGGGTAGAGTCATGAACAAAGACAATACAGATTACGACAATACTGAACAGCTTGAGGTACATTCGAAAAGCATTGTTGCTTTGTTAGATGCGCATGCACAACGCTTAGACATGCGCACCTTAACGCAACTGGAAAATGGTAGAGCGCGTGCTGTCGCTAGGCATCAAAAGCACGATGGATCTGCAGTTAATGCAGATGGAACATTAAGTCATTGGATGGGTTGGTTAGGACATCATCGCGTGTTGTTTGCTGGGCTGGTGATGATTGCGCTGATTAGCAGTTTTGTCGTATTACAGACGTTTAATACGAATGAAACAAGTGATGCATTTTTACTAGGGGCAGATTTGCCGCCAGAGGCTTTTGTGGATAAAGGTTTTGAGCCATCACTCAATAAACGCGCTAATATATAAATTGGACTATAAACAAAATGAAGTTTTAAAACAGAGCTTATTTTAAAATTAAGGAAGAGTTGAGTTGTAATGAAAAAGTTTTGGTTAGAATTGAGTTTTTTGTTTGTGGTCCCAGTATTTGTGGCACCAGTGCAAGCAGAAACCAATCAAGAGAAGTTGGAAGATGCTGATGTGATTCAAGTTGCATTGAATGATGTACCAACAAAAAAATGGGTCGAGCTCACTGAGGAGCAACAAGTCGTATTATCACCTTTGGCGACAGAGTGGGATACACTCAGACCTTGGCAGCGTGAAAAAATGCTTGATATTGCCAAAGACTATCCAAAGGTGAACGCAAAAAAACAGAAGCGAGTAAAAGATCGGTTGAATAGTTGGAGTCGTATGACACCTTATGAGCGTGAAAATGCACGTAAACGGTTCCAGCACTTTCACAGCTTGAGCCCAGAAAAGAAACAGGAACTGCGTAATAAATGGGCAGAATATCAAAAATTACCAGAAGCCGAGCGTGAAAAGCGGCGTAAAGAATCTGACGAGGTTTATTACGACCCTGAGCTAGAGTAATCTGGTATTGATTCTTGTTAAAAAGCCCACATTTTTAGTGGGCTTTTTTATAGCTTTTTGAATGAAATTTTTGGGTAAAACATATGGTTAAAACTGAGGCATCAGAAGTGAGTTTATTAAAACGATTAGCAGCTTGCCTATATGAGATGTTATCACTTGTTGCTATTTGGCTGCTGTGTACTGCTATCTTTTTGAGTTTGTTTGGTCATGTGGATACGCCATTAAAGCGACTCTGTTTGCAGCTCTTTTTATGGGTGATGGCAGGTGCTTACTTTATAACTTGTTGGATGAGGACAGGCCAAACACTGGCCGCACAAGCATGGAAAATTAGATTAGTTGATTCGGATGGCGCAACGTTAGGCGCTTCGCAGGCAGCCATTAGATATATGCTGACATCCATTTCTTTGTTGGCAATGGGTTTCGGTTATCTATGGGCACTCTTTGATAAAGAGCATTTATTTTTGCATGAAAGACTATTGAAAACGCGCTTCATTAAGGCTAATAAGTATTAGAGGAGCTAACGTCGTTCCGTGATGAAGAGAAGGTATATCCCAGCTAATAAGAATAATGCCGTTGGGGTAATGGCACTCATAAAAGGTGGCCAATCGTTGAGGGCGCCTACGTGGATAAAAACACGATTCATAATTTGATAGGTAACGCCAAGCAAAATGCCAATAAATATTTTTGCGCTAGTGCTAGAGCTACGTTGCTGTAAAAAGCCAAATGGCAAAGCTAAAATAACCATGACAACACACGCAAGCGGATAAATCACCTTTGTCCAAAGTGCAACATCATAGCGATTGGTGTTTTGTTTGTTGTTAGCGAGGTGTGTAATATAGCTATATAAGTTCCAAGCTGACATTTTTTCGGGCTCAACGAGCAATATATTGAGTAGTTCTGGACGAACACCTGACTCCCAGTTGGCTTTATCAAAAAATGTGGTTTCTACATGTTTGTCGTTCACTTGGTCAGTTTCGAAGATTTTTGTTTGTGTCACATCGTTTAACCACCAGCGGCCATCTAGGTAACTAGCTTTACCTGCATTGCTAATGGTGAGTAGTTTAAAGTTTTCATCAAATTCATAAATGCTGAGGTTTAATAAAGTGGCATCAGGTAAAACGGTTTTGACATTAACAAAGCTTTTGTCATCTTTAACCCATAAGCCAGACTCGAAACTTTGTGCCACCACACCTTCTGTTGCTTCTAGGCGCATCCGTTGCGCAGCTTCTTCGCTGACTGGTGTGATGAATTCGCCAATCAGGATGGTGGTGATGGTAAATAGCAAACCAACTTTGACCAGCATGACACCTAAATTGGTGATGGATAAACCGCTGACACGCATGATGGTGAGTTCAGAGGTACGCCCCAATGCACCTAAGCTGACCATCATCCCGATGAGGGTCGCGACGGGAGCGATATCATAAATATGCCCTGGGATGCTAAGGAGTACGAACATGAGGATATTGCTCAGGTTGTAGGTGCCGTCTCCAAGGCTGTCCAGTTCCTCAATAAGGTCAAAGAACGAGAACATTGAAAGCAAACCTAGCGTGATAATCAGTATGCTGAGCGTGGTTTCTTTCCATAAGTAGCGTTTAATCATAGCCATAATTAAGCAGACTTTTCCTTTTTTCGCTTAGCGAAATTAGGGATAAAATTCAACTCTGTTGGCAATATTGGAAGCAATTGATTGCGTCGGTGGAATAAATAAATCGTTAATAATGCAAATGCAAAGTGGACAGGCCACAACCCAACAAAGATGGATACCTTGCTTTGTGTTACCCATGCTTCAAAAATATTTAACATGTTACTGTAAATGATAAAAATCAAAATGGCCAACATTAGGTTTAAGGAGCGACCTGCACGCGGGTCAACAAAACTCAGAGGAATCGCCAATAATGCAAGAATAATAGCCGATATCGGAATGCCTAGCCGGGAGTGTAATTCTGCTTGATGGCTGGGGGTGTCACTTGCAAATAGCACTTTTGACGGGATGGTGCCGACCTTAATAGGCTCTTCGGCCAATTCCTTTGTTTCTAAACGAATAGCATGTCGTTCAAATTCTGTTGTTGATATTTCTGCGGTGTTAGGTTTGCCTTGGTATCGACGACCATTTTCTAACAGAATAAAGAGATCTCCATTTTCAGCGGTAAATTTACTGCCTTTAGCGGCAACCATAATGCCAGTTTCTTCATTTTGCGTTGATTGGATAAATACATTCTTAAAAACATCGCCTAGCTCATTAAAGCTTTCTACATAATAAACGCGCTCAGGCTTATTAAGGCCTTCACTATTAGATTCATTAAATACACCTGGGCTTAAAGAGGTTGATTCATCACGAGATTCAATTTCCACTCGATAATCTTCTATTTTTTGTGTTGCCCAAGGCATGACAAAAAAACTGAGTAAGGCAATTACGATAACGACTGGGATTGCAAAGCTGATAATAGGCCGTACCCACTTAGTAATACCTAAACCCGCTGTAAACCAGATGAACATTTCGGAGTCACGATACCAGCGTGAGAGTGTCATCAATACCGCTAAGAACGTGGTGAGTGACATAATGATAGGCAGGTAGCGAATCAAGCTAAAGCCGAGCATTGTCATAATGGCATCATTAGGAATCCAACCTTTTGCCGCGCTGCCAACCAAAAAACCTGCACGTTGAGCGACGATGATGCCAATGAGAATCAAGAACAATGCAGTCGCTGTATAGATAAGCTCATGCGAGAGTGATTTTTTAAAAATTTTCAATTTATATATTGCGCTTTGATTTCTCATCAAAACACTGGATAATTAACATATATGTTCAGACAACAATTATAAGGTTTAACAGATGGAATTTAGCATAAAAAACGGCAATCCTGAAAAACAACGCTGCGATTGTTTGATTATAGGTGTATTTGAAGGTGGAAAACTATCGGCTTCTGCCCAATTGTTAGATGATGCTGCCGAAAATACCATTAGCACTGTTGTTAAATCCGGAGATATGAGTGGAAAAATAGCCTCAACCTTATTAATGCATCAGCTGCCTAATGTAGTTGCGAAGCGTGTGTTATTGGTTGGCGTTGGTAAAGTGAGTGCGTTGAACACTAAAGAATATTTGAAAGTGGTGCGTGCAGCTGTGAACGCGATTCCAAGCGTAGCGAAAGATGTTGGGTTTTATTTAACTGAACTAGCACCAGTGATGACTGTGCATGAAAAAACAGCACAAATAGCTGAAATTTTCTCAGATGCTACTTATCAAGTTAACGCACTGAAATCAAAAAAACCAGATGCTGTTGCTCTTAAAAAAGTATCCGTGTTTGTTGAAAAAGCAGAAGAAGCCGAAGCAAAAAGCGCTCTAGTACAAGGCTTGGCTATTGGTGAAGGTGTGAAAATGGCGAAAGATTTGGGTAACTTGCCAGGCAATATCTGCACACCGACTTACTTGGGTAAGCAAGCAAAGCAATTAGCAAAAGACTATGGTTTTAAAGTTGAGGTGTTAGATCGAGCGCAAATCAAAAAATTAGGCATGGGTGCATTTTTAGGTGTTGCGCAAGGTAGTGATGAGCCAATGCGACTCATTGTATTGCAACACAAAAAAGGCAAAAAAGATCAAAAGCCAGTGGCACTAGTGGGTAAAGGGATTACCTTTGATACTGGTGGTATTTCATTGAAAGGCGGTTCAGAAATGGACGAGATGAAATATGACATGTGTGGTGCAGCCAGTGTGTTGGGCACATTTAAAACCATCGGTGAGTTAGATTTACCTATCAATATGGTTGGTATTATTCCAACTTGCGACAATATGCCAAGTGGCAAAGCGCTCAAGCCGGGCGATATTGTAACCAGTATGTCAGGACAAACCATTGAAGTGCTGAATACCGATGCTGAAGGGCGTTTAGTCTTATGTGATGCATTAACATACGCAGAAAAGTTTGATCCAAGCACGGTGGTCGATGTGGCGACATTAACCGGAGCGTGTGTGGTTGCACTCGGCCAACATGCCTCAGCTGTTTATAGTAACAAAGATGCCATTGCAGCCGAGTTGATTGCCGCAGGAGAAACTGCACATGATCGCGCTTGGCACATGCCGTTGTGGGAGGACTATCAGCAGCAGTTGGATAGCAATTTCGCCGATATGGCGAATATTGGAGGGCGTGCTGCGGGTAGTATCACAGCGGCTTGTTTCTTATCACGATTTGCTAAAAAGTATGACTGGGCACACTTGGATATCGCAGGGACTGCTTGGAAATCTGGGAAGGCTAAAGGCGGAACAGGTCGCCCAGTACCATTGTTGTCAACGTTCTTAATTAAACGGGCGTTGAACAAGTAGTTGTGACGAGTAATTGACAGCCATGACTCGCGTCATTTTTTACTCGAACATTAGCGATAAGCAAGCCGCCTTGTCAGTCCTTGTCAGTAAAGGCTTGATAAAAGGACACTTGATGACATTGTTTACTAAAGATGAGCAAGCGGCAAAGACGTATAGTGATGTTTTGTGGCAAAAGGATAAAACAAGCTTTTTGCCTAATGTACTGGCGACAGATGCTCTGGCAAAAGAAACGCCAGTTACGTTTGAATGGCAAGACAAAGAGTTGTATCAGGATGATATTTTGGTTAACCTGACGAATCGACAGTTAACAATTTTCAGTCGTTTTAGGCAGCTTGTGGAATTAGTTGGCACAGATGAAGAAGATAAAGCGTTGGCACGACAACGCTTTAAATTTTATCGTGATCGCGGGTATGAGATTAAACATTCTGATGAAGACGCTTTGATACGTCTAGTTGGGTAGGATCAGTTTAGTTGCATTGGCATCATTCATTAAATGATTGTTTTTAAAGATAGGTAGAGCACATTTTGGCAGAAGATAAAATACCAGTATTAACCGAGGTTTATAAACCAAAAGCAGGTAAACAAACCAAATCAACAACAAGTGACACGCTTGATGTGACACCAGACTTGGTCGCTAAAGTGATAGCGCAAGTTAAGCCTAGACTCGAATCAGAGATTACCGACTTTGTTTTAGAAGAGCTCAGAGCAGAGCTTAAAAAAGCACACAGTGATGTTATTTCATCCACTCAAGATTTTGTTGATAAAACAAAAGCGAATTTAAAAACTGAACTACCAAGTATGTATCAGGAAAGTGTGAAGTTGTCGCAAATTGATATTGATAACTTAAAACAAACCACGCTAAATGACACGTCTTTAGCTGTCCGCAAAGAAATGATGGATTTTCAAGCTAAGCTTCGGGAAGAGTTTCGTCTAGAAAAGGATAGGATGCTTAGTGCGGCAACCACAGAAGCCAAAGCTATTTTTGCCGCGCAAATGACTGAAGGGCAAGAGGCGCTAAAACAGAATATTGAGCGTGTGGTAAATCAAGCCGTTCCAGAGATGGAAAGTCGTGTAAGAAAGCAATTAACAGCGGATTTGCAGCAACTATTACTTAAGGTTAAATTTGTATTACCTGAAAAGCGCTTGATACGCCTCGGCTGAAAGCAGCTGCTTGATATCAGTTGTTTCGTTAGGCTTGAATTTAAATATCCATGCTTTGTACGGGTGGTCATTAATCTCTTCCGGCATATCGACTAAAGCCTCATTAACTTCCGTCACCACACCATCCATAGGCGCATGTAAATCGGAACCTGTTTTCACTGATTCTACTAAACCACAAGGCGTATCCTTCAATAGTGCGCCTTCTATTTTAGGCAGTTCAAGGTAGACAATATCACCCAGTAAGTCTTGCGCATAGTCAGTGATGCCTGCAAGCCAGTTGCCATCATCCGTTTCTTGCACCCATAAATGTTTGGCAGTGTAATGTAGCGTAGTTTGTAAATTCATCATGTAAACTCAACAGAGTCGTTTGTGGATAGTGTTACTATTTTCTCATAATTTTGTTGTGAATGGCGGACGAAAAATACAGCGGCATAGATTAAGTTAAAGGCTAGGCTTAACGTGATAATGCTTAAGCTGGTTTTTTTTAAAGTGTTAATAACACATTGACTGATATATAGTTTTTCGATACCATAAATTTTTCGTTGCCGCAGTACCTAAAGGTTGTTCGTGAAGTTTTTTTCCATAAAATACATATTATTTATCATTGCATTCTCACTGGCATATATGCCAGTTGAGCCGCTAGTGACCCACGCGAATGCCAAAAAGTATAAAGTAACGATTGAAAAAAAAAGTCATAAAAAAGTCAAAGTGAGTAAGGCGCGTCAATTGACCTTACAGAAGCTACGCGCAAGAGATCTCGGTCAGTTTTATGATGGTAGCTCCAAGCCTAACCTTTCATCCAGTAAGGCGTTAATTGTTAATCAAACGACAGGCGAGATTAAATACGCTAAAAATAGCAGTGCTGTAGCACCCATTGCCTCAATTACGAAACTGATGACAGCAATGGTTGTGCTTGATGCGAAGCAATCTTTTGATGAGACTATTCGAATTACTAATGAAGAAGTTGATACGATTAAAAATACATGGTCACGCCTTAAGGTTGGCACGACGTTAAGGCGTAGCAAGGTATTTCAGTTGGCGCTCATGGCGTCAGAAAATAGAGCGGCTTATGCACTAGCTAGTAATTATCCGGAAGGAAAAAAAGCGTTTGTTAAAGCAATGAATAAAAAAGCGGTAGCTCTGGGGCTGACGCATACAAAGTTTTCTGGTCCAACAGGACTGATGTATCAAAATACTTCAACAGCAGAAGACTTATATAAGTTAGTCGCAGCGGCTTACCAGTATTCAGAGATTCGACAAGCCACCACAAGACCAGATTTTCAAGTGCATCTCAAGGGCAATGAAAATCCGACTAAATATAAAAATACCAATAAATTAGTGCGTAAAGGTGAGTGGGACATTGGTTTATCTAAAACTGGGTTCATAGATGAAGCTGGGCGCTGCCTTGTCATGCAAGTAACGGTTGATGGCGAACCTATTATCGCTGTATTTTTAGATGCGGAAGATTCGAATAAGCGTACTGGTGATGTTAACCGAATTCGCAAATGGATTGAGTATAACCACCGTCATGACTCGAAGGTTGTCGTTGCAAAGCAGCAACAGAGGTTACAGCCTAAATTAGTGATGAGTGAGCGTATTTGGAAATAGCGTGAAATTGAAGCGATTGCAGTCGCAATAAAAAAAGGTGGGTTTACCCACTTTTTTTACTTTTTATTACTTTGCTGCTTTCTTAGACGTCGCTTTTTTTACGGCGGCTTTCTTTGTAGCTGGTTTTTTTACAGCCGCTTTTTTAGCAGGCACTCTTTTCTTCTTAGCTGGTGTGCCTTTCGCTTCTTTCTCTGCTAATAAGCCAATCGCCTCGTCAAAGGTAAGCTCTTCAGGTTTGATGCTTTTTGGCAATGTCGCACGGATCTTCTTATGTTGCACATAAGGGCCGTAGCGGCCATCAAATACCTCAACGCGGCCTTCGCCTGAAGGATGTTCGCCCAAGTCGGCTAGTGGCGCAGGGCCAGTGTGTGCTTGTGCAATTAACTCTACCGCACCAGCGTTATCAATCTCAAACACGCTAATGGTTTTCGGAATCGATTTAAACTTACCATCGTGATTCACATATGGGCCAAAACGGCCAATGTTCGCCACAATCTTTTTATTCGTCTCAGGATGCAGCCCTAAGTCACGCGGTAATGAAAGCAACATATTCGCCACACCAAGATCCACATCTGTAATTGGAATGTTTTTCGGCACGCTCACACGTTTTGGTTTTTTCTTCTCACCTTCAACCACTTCACCTAGTTGAATGTAAGGTCCATAAGGACCATGCATCAAGAAAATGTCTTTTTCAGTCACTTCGTCCTTGCCGATTAATACCGGATCAGAACCCACTTCAGCAGCGCCATCGGCATTGCGTTTGTAATCACACTTAGGCTCATTGTTGTAACCCGTACAACCAATAAACGTACCGTAACGGCTTAACTGTTTCTGCAGCTGCTCACCACACTTAGGGCACTTCTCATCAATTAGCTCATTACCCGGACGATCAACATCAGCCTTGCTCAATACTTGCGTATTAAAACCAGTCCAGAATTCATCCATGAGCGGAATCCACTCACGTGTGCCTTCAGCCACTTCATCCAATGCGTTTTCTAAGTTAGCGGTGAAGTCGTAATCCACATATTTTCTGAAATGCTCAGTTAAGAACTTATTTACCACACGACCAACATCGGTCGGCGTAAAGCGCTTCTTATCCAGTAATACATATTCACGGTCTTGCAGCGTACTAATAATGCTGGCGTAAGTAGAAGGACGGCCAATGCCATACTCTTCTAATGTTTTCACCAAGCTCGCTTCACCATATCGTGGCGGAGGCTCAGTAAAGTGTTGGTCGCCGTGAATTTTATCGGCATCCAAAATTTCGCCTGTTTCTAACACAGGTAACTTCGCTTCAGCATCATCATCAACAGCACTATCAGTACCTTCTTTATAAACACCGATAAAGCCAGGGAATACTAACGTCTGACCACTCGCACGGAACAAATTCGCTTCAGAACCCACGCTCAAATCAACACTCACCGCATCAAAAATCGCAGGCGTCATTTGACTCGCCACCGTACGCTTCCAAATCAATTCATACAGCTTAAATTGCTCATCCGTTAAATATTGACGTACTTTCGTTGGTGTACGCTCTACGTCTGTAGGCCGTACAGCCTCATGCGCTTCTTGCGCATTCTTAGATTTATTTTTGTAAAAGTTAGGTGTCTTAGGCACATGATTCGCATCAAAATTCTTCTTCACGTAATCGCGAATCTGCATCAATGCTTCTTGCGCCAAGCTCACGCCATCGGTACGCATATAGGTAATCAAACCCACCGTACCGCTACCAACATTAATACCTTCATATAGCTGCTGTGCAATCCGCATCGCGCGACTCGTGGTAAAGCCTAATTTACGCACTGATTCCTGTTGCAGCGTAGAAGTCGTAAATGGCGCCGCAGGGCTACGTTTACGTTGCTTCTTCTCAACGCGTGAAATCGTTGCTTTACCCGCACTCGCTAATAATAGTTTACCAACAATCTCAGCTTGTTGATGTTGCGTCGTCACCGTGAATTGTTCAACCTTCTCACCATTTAGCTTAATCAGCTTAGATGAGAAACCATGCTTTTGTTTTAAGGCATCAAGGTGAATGCTCCAATATTCTTTACTATCAAACGCCTCAATCTCTAACTCACGTTCCACAATCAAGCGTAAAGCAGGGCTCTGCACACGACCAGCGGATAAACCGCGACGAATCTTTTTCCAAAGCAATGGAGATAAGTTGAAACCCACCAAATAATCCAATGCACGACGCGCTTGCTGTGCATTCACTAAATTCATCGCAATATCACGTGGATTATCAATCGCGTGTTGCACTGCTGTTTTGGTCACTTCGTTAAACTCAACGCGTTTCATCGTCTTGTTTTTGAGAATTTTTTTATCAGCTAGTAGCTCAGCAATATGCCAAGAAATCGCCTCACCCTCACGGTCCGGATCGGTCGCGAGATAGATGCTATCTGCCGCCTTCGCCGCTTTCGCGATGGCAGTGACGTGTTTACTATTACGCTCAATAATATCGTACTTCATTTCAAAATTATTTTCAGTATCGACCGCGCCATTCTTAGGAATAAGATCGCGAACATGACCATAAGTCGCCAACACTTCAAAATCGCTACCAAGATATTTCTTAAGCGTTTTGGCCTTTGAAGGTGATTCTACAATGAGTAATTTAGACATTTAGGTAAACTTTAAGGTGCAATAATGTTGTTAGAAGTTGCTTAGATAATAGCAAGCAAAAGTGAAATTACACAACACAACTATTAAAAAGAGTAATAAAAGCGGTAATTACACCTTCTTACGGCTAAATTCGATGCGATTTCCATTTTCACTACTTATATTGAGGGGAGGATTCACTTTTTCAATATCACCAAACAAAGGATCTTCATCACTGGCTTTGGCTTGGCTCATTCCTTTAAAATCATATAAATCCGTATCAGCCAAATGCGAAGGCTCCACATTCGTAATCGCACGGAAGATGTTATTAATGCGACCTGGCTGCTCGCGTTCCCAAGCCTGCAATATATTTTTAATGTTTTGACGCTGTAAATTCTCTTGGCTACCGCATAAATTACACGGAATAATCGGAAAAGCCATCCCACGTGCATACGCCGCAATATCCTTCTCACTGCAATAAGCCAATGGGCGAATCACAATATTCTGCTTATCATTCGTCGCCAACTTAGGCGGCATCGACTTCATCTTCGCACCAAAAAACATATTCAAGAAAAGTGTTTCTACAATGTCATCCCGATGATGCCCTAAAGCAATCTTAGTCGCGCCCAGCTTTTTAGCTGTCGTATAAATAATGCCACGACGCAAACGAGAGCAAAGCGAACAAGTCGTTTTACCTTCAGGAATTTTCTCCTTCACCACAGAATAAGTATCCGCTTCCACAATGCGATACTCCACACCCAGATTCTCAAAATACTCAGGCAAAATATGCTCAGGAAAACCTGGTTGCTTCTGATCCAAATTCATCGCAATAATTTTGAATGTAATCGGCGCCCGCTCCTGTAAAGCCAATAAGATCATCAGCATGGTAAAGCTATCCTTACCGCCACTCATGCACACCAGCACCGTATCTCCATCCTCCACCATATTGTAATCACCAATCGCCTTACCAGTCGCGCTAATCAATTGATTACGGAGCTTCAAGAAGTTTTTACTGGCATCATGTGGGTAGTGTTGGGTTTTCATGGGGTAGGATTATAGCGTAAAAGTAGAGATTCTATAGTGCAAGTTATTGAATAGTTGACCATTATAATAGTTGCCGCTAACTCATGAATTGATCAATTAACTTCTTTATACATACCTTAAGAAAATAAGTTTCAAGAACTTAGGGTTAAATAAAGAGTAGAAGCTCATTAGGGCTTTTATTATTTTGTTTTATGATGTTTATTAAAATGAATCAAGGGGTCGACCAGCTTAATTTTAATAGTTGTGGTTAACGTAGAATTCTTTGCTATGCATTGCAACTTTCACTAATCCAACCCCACATCCGAATGGAAAAAGCATATCCGCTGCAATCCAGCGCTTAAATGCTTTGCTAGCTAGTTTATCTATTCGGTTTGGTAACCACTTAACAAAGCGTGTTGGCTCACTGACCTGCATTATCATCGTGCAATGCTATGCGGCCAGAGTAAGGCAAGGTTAACAAGGCATGGTTCTGCCACGCAACAAACACCGCAACCATTACGGCTTATGTTATCTATAAATTAATCGATCTGCCACCATCCACGGTTAAGACATGCCCTGTAATAAACGGCGCATCGGCGGCTAGAAACTGCACTGCTTTTGCAATATCAGTTGGGTCGCCTATGCGTTTGAGTAAGGTTTGTGAGATGACGCGTTTACGGTAAACCTCGTCAAATTCTTTACTGTCTTCTGGCCATAGCACGGGGCCGGGGGCGACGGCGTTGACGCGGACATCTGGGCTGAGTTCTTGCGCGAGTGATTTGGTGAGGGTGACTAAACCTCCTTTAGCGACGCTGTAGACGACGTAGCCTTTTTTTGGCTGCTCTACATGCATATCGGTAATATTGACGATGCAGCCTTGGCTTTTCTTTAACTCAGGTGCGGCGGCTTGCGATAAAAACATTGGCGCTTTTAAATTGCTGCCGATGAGGTCATGCCAGTTATCTTCATTGATACTGCCGACTTCTGTTAGCGTATAGGTTGAGGCGTTATTGATGAGGATGTCGAGTTGGCCGAAGCATTTGGTTGTTTCGGTGACAAGGTTTGGGACTAGGGCGACATTCAGTAAATCACATTGCACGATGCTGACGCTATCAGGGCGTTGCTGATTGAGTTCGGTTTGCAATGCTTCAGCGGCTTGTTTTGAGCTGTTGTAATGAATCATCAAGTTAGCGCCATGAGCATGTAGCTCACGCGAGATGGCTGCGCCGACGCGTTTTGCGCCGCCTGTGATGAGGACGACTTTGTTTTCTAGGCTAGTGCTCTGTAAACTACTGCTTTGTAAAGTAAGGCTCAATTGCTTGCTCGTTTTCGTTTTAAAAATATTATAATGAGTGATGACTGCTTTCTCACGACCATCATCTAAACCGCCTCAATCAACTTTACTTGGACTGTCTTTACCTGAAGCATCAACCGAGTCCCTAGAATATAGCCAACAGCTTAGCGATTTAGTTCAACAAGAAATGACGAAAGCAGACGGCTGGCTGTCATTTGCGGACTTTATGCACATGGCGCTTTATACACCAGCACTTGGTTATTATAGCGGTGGTTTGACTAAGTTTGGTAGTGATGAAAACGGCGGTGGTGATTTTGTCACTGCACCGCAAATTTCACCGTTGTTTGCACAATCATTGGCGCGACAAGTTGGTCAAGTGCTTTCGTCCGTATCAAGGGATGCGAGTGTATTAGAGCTGGGCGCAGGAACAGGTAAGTTGGCGGCTGATTTGTTATTGGCTTTACATGAGCTTAATCAATTGCCGAATCAATACTGCATTTTAGAAGTAAGTGATCACTTGCGTCAGGTACAAAGTGAAACGTTGCAAGAAAAGTTACCACAAGCTTTATTTGGAAAAGTAACATGGTTAGATAGCTTGCCGAGTGATTTCGTGGGTATGATGTTGGGTAATGAAGTATTGGATGCGATACCTGTGCATCTGCTGGTGAAAAAAGAAGATGGCTTGCATGAGCGTGGCGTTGCTTTTGATGATGGCTTTCAATGGCAAGATAAAGCTTTAGAAAGCGCTGACTTAGCTGGTGAGTTAGATGTTGACCAATTTCCCAATGATTATTTAACCGAAGTCTGCCCTGCTGCAAATGGGTTGATACAGAGTTTAGGCGCGGCACTCAAAACGGGTGCGGTGTTGATGATTGATTATGGTTTTGCTGCCAGTGAGTATTATCACCCGCAACGCAATGAAGGCACTTTGATGTGCCATTATCAACATTACGCGCATAGCGATCCGTTGATTTATATTGGGCTGCAAGATGTGACGGCGCATGTAAATTTTTCGGCGATTGCACAAGCTGGTTTGGATGGCGGTTTGGATTTTTATGGTTATTGTTCGCAAGCGCAGTTTTTATTAAATTGTGGCTTATTGGATTTATTAGCCAAAGAGTCGCCAGATGATATTGCGCGCTATACTCCTATCGCCGCGGGGGTACAGAAATTATTATCACCATCGGAAATGGGTGATTTGTTTAAAGTCATTAGTTTTACCAAAGACTTGAATGATGACCTTGCATTACTTGGTTTTGTAGAAGGCGATAAGTCTCATACTCTCTAGTATAATCACGGCCATGACAGATAAAGATAAGAACCCTATTTACCAACGACGCGTTTTTGAAGAAAGCGAAGACCCGAAGCAACGTAAGATTCGTAGCTTTGTATTGCGTCAAGGTCGTTTAACCCCTGCGCAAGAGCGTGCATTTGAATCGACTTGGCCTACGTTTGGGCTTGAGTACCAGAAGACGCCGATTGATCTTAACGAAATATTTGGCCGTACTAATGCTAAAACTGATGCAAAAAAGGTACTGGAAATTGGTTTTGGTATGGGGGATGCAACAGCTAAAATTGCACAGACTTTGCCGGACCATGATTTATTGGCAGTAGAGGTGCATGCGCCAGGCGTGGGTGCTTTGCTCAAGTTAATCGAAGAGGAAGATATTGATAACATCCGCATTATTCAACACGATGCGGTTGAGGTGCTGAATAATATGTTGGCCGATGCTTCTTTAGATGGCGTACATATTTTCTTTCCTGACCCTTGGCATAAAAAGCGGCACAACAAACGTCGCTTGATTCAATCTGAATTTGTAAAGCTGCTGTGCAGTAAGCTGAAAGTGGGCGCTTACCTACATGTGGCGACTGACTGGGGAGAATATGCGGAATGGGTCTTGGATGTATTGCAGGCTGAGCCGCAATTGAAAAATACGGCTGAAACCTATGCTGAAAAGCCGAGCTACCGACCACTCACCAAGTTTGAAAATCGCGGCATCAAACTCGGTCATGGGGTTTGGGATTTGGTTTACCTTAAAGCTTAATACCTAAAACTTAAAGCTGTAAGACATAAGTTAGTCATCATGTGCATCATCAGCTTCTGGTGATGCATTTTCATTTTCTGGGTTTGATTCGTCTTGTATTGAATCTTCTTCAACTGGATCTAACCAGCCACCAATCATTTTCTCAGCTTCTTGAGCGCCTTCTCTTTTCAGGCTAGAGAAAGATTGCACGGTGACATTCTCACCCCAACCTTTAGTCAGTGCTTTTCTCGTTTTGAATAAAGATTGCTTAGCTTCGTTGCGCGATAGCTTGTCTGATTTGGTCAGCAAGACATGCACTGGTTTGCCGGTATAGCAAAACCAATCGAGCATTTGTATGTCAAGTGGTTGGAGTGGACGGCGACTATCCATGACCAATACTAGGCCAGCTAAGCTCGTTCTTTCTGTGAGGTAGGCGGATAGTACGCCTTGCCAATGATTGCGAATTTTCTCAGGTACTTTTGCATAGCCGTAACCCGGTAAATCCACCAAAAACTTGTCGTCGCCTCTTTCGGGGTTTAAGCAAAAAAAGTTAATTAATTGCGTACGCCCTGGTTGCTTGCTGACATAAGCCAAACGGTTGTGATTGGCTAGAGTGTTGAGCGCGCTAGATTTGCCTGCGTTTGAACGTCCTGCAAACGCAATTTCAACGCCGACAGGAGGCGGTAAATCGGTCATTTTATTAGCGGAAATATAGAAGGCTGCATTTTGAAATAGCGACATGATGTACTTGTGTTCGTAAATGGCTGATGTGCCTAAGGTGCAAATGCTATCACGAACGGGTTAACTTTGATAAAATAAGCGTATTAAGTTATCTAAATATCTGGAGCAAGTATGCGTATCAGGGTCTTATTCTTATCAGTTCTGTTTTTAATGGCTTCTCATGGTGTAGGCGCACAAGAAGAACATGTCTCCGGTTTAAGTGCCACTAAGACAGCGGTGGAAACCGTTTGTGCTGCCTGCCATGGTGTGGATGGCAATAGCAGCATTGCAATTAACCCAAAGTTGGCGGGTCAACACACAGATTATTTAGCTAAGCAATTACATAACTTTAAATCAGGTAAACGTGCCAATGCGGTGATGGGTGGCATGGTTGCTAATCTGACAGATGAAGATATGCAAGGCTTGGCTGACTACTTCGCTAAGCAAACACCTAAGCTTGGTAAAGCCAAAACAAACGGTAAGGGTTCATTGGGTGAGAAAATTTATCGCGGTGGTATTGCAGAGACAAGCGTTCCGGCATGCGCATCATGCCATGGTGCAAATGGTGAAGGCTTGCCTAAGCGTTTCCCACGTGTTTCTGGTCAGCATGCTGAATATACTGTTCAACAGTTGAATGCATTTAGAAAAGGCGAGCGCGCGAACGGGCCTATGATGCAAGCGATTGCAGCAAGAATGACTGAGGCTGAAATGCAAGCAGTTGCTGATTACATTCAAGGCTTACGTTAATTTTTAAATAAGCAGTGACAATAAAATCTTACTAAGGGTGGTCTATCGGTAACGTGTGAATAGTGGTGGCATCAGTAGTCAAAAAATAAACAATCGTTATTAAAAATAATAATAAAAAGGAGGTGAAATGAATATAAATAAAGCCTTACGCTTGTTGAGCTTGCTATTGTGTTGGTGATTATCGGGTTGTTGCTTGGCTTTGTGCTGAGAGGGAAAACATTGATAGATAGTGACAAGGTTAAGAAGATGGCAAGAGATTTTCAGAATGTACAACTGTATATACACGGGTACCAAGACCGATTTAAAACCCTGCCAAGTGATGACCACAGTGCGGATGTGCATGTCGCCGGCACTAATCCGACTAATGGCGCACGTAATGACTTGATAGAAGGTGCTTGGGACACAACAGATAATGATGATGAGTCCTGCTGGCAGCATGTTCGTTTAGCGGACTTGGCTTCTGGTTCAACTACGGTTGACTGTGCCGCTAGTAATAACTATCAACCTAGAAATGCTGATGGTGGTTCAATTGGTGTTCAAAGCCTCGCCAATTTTACTGAAATACCCAAGTATGGGCGGATCTTATGTCGTTTGTTCTGATGCAATATTGGCCCGGTTGGCTAAACAGATAGACTTAACACTGGATGACGGTGTTGGAAATGATGGGTCTATTTGGATGGTAGTGAATGGCGCTGCAGTAAACGCAGGTGTTGCTTCGCCAGTTGATGATATCAGCTATGTTGTTTGCATGTCATTTTAGGCAAATATTTTGAAATATTAAGTCGGTTTTGTGGCATTTTATTTTCAATTCTCACCGATATGAATTAGCAATTATCGCCGATATGAATTAAAATGACTTAAAATTTTAAAGACTAGTTAACAATAATTTAAAACCAATGACTCAAAATATCGTAGAAATTGATAATCTATCATTTGGCTACAAAAACCGAACCTTGCATAAGGGCATTTCTATGTCTTTTCCTAAGGGGAAGGTTGTGGCGATTATGGGCGGCAGTGGTAGTGGTAAAACAACACTGCTACGTTTGATTGGCGGACAGTTTAAACCGTCCGGTGGTGAAGTGCGTGTGACTGGCGAGGTTGTGCACAAGCAAAGCCGAGACGGGCTTTATCAGTTACGCCGCAAAATGGGAATGCTGTTTCAACAAGGTGCTTTGTTTACTGATTTGTCTGTTTATGACAATGTTGCTTTTCCAATGCGCGAACTAACTGACCTATCAGAAAGCATGATTCGCGATTTAGTGCTATTGAAGTTACATGCTGTCGGTTTGCGTGGCGCACATCAGCTAATGCCAACAGAGTTGTCAGGCGGTATGGCGAGACGCGTGGCCTTAGCCAGAGCAATTGCATTAGACCCACATATTATGATGTATGACGAGCCATTTGCTGGCTTAGATCCTATTTCTATGGCGGTGATTTGCGATTTAATTCGCACGCTTAATGATGCACTTGGTATTACGTCTATCGTGGTCACGCATGATGTTGAAGAAACTTTCTCATTTGCTGATTATATTTATTTTATTGCAGATGGTGTAGTTGCCGCAGAGGGGTCACCAGGTGATTTACGTCAATCTACATTACCGTTTATCCACCAGTTTGTGCATGGGGAGAAAGATGGGCCAGTGCCTTTCCATTATGCCGCAGGTGATTATAAGCAAGATCTATTAGGGCCAGAAGCATGATCAAGTTCTTGCGAAATATTGGTAGTAACTTTATCGACCAGATCTGGCGTTTAGGTGTAGGTGCGCGTTTATTTAGTTTGATGTTGATTTCTTCAGGCGAGAGCTTTCGACGGTTTCGTTTAGTTGTTCGTGAAGTGTATTTTACGGGTGTTAACTCTCTAGTGATAATTTCTGTCTCTGCATTTTTTGTGGGCATGGTGTTGGCGTTGCAAGGTTACCATACTTTGCAAAAATATGGTTCATCAGAGGCGATTGGTGTGTTGGTTGCATTGGCACTAGTTCGTGAGTTAGGGCCTGTTGTGACTGCATTATTATTTGCAGGTAGAGCTGGTACTGCCATTACGGCTGAAATTGGCCTCATGAAAGCAACGGAACAGTTGTCAGCAATGGAAATGATGGCGGTTAGCCCTATTTCACGTGTTATTGCACCAAGGTTCTGGGCTGGCGTGATTTCATTACCTATTTTAGCGGCGCTGTTCTCTATGATTGGGATTCTAGGCGGTTACTTAGTGGCTGTGCCATTGATTGGTGTTGATGCGGGTGCTTTTTGGTCGCAAATGCAAGCGAATGTGGATTGGCAGTTTGATATTTTGAATGGCGTTATAAAAAGTGTTGTATTTGGCGTGGCATGTACTATGATTGCCTTGTTCGAAGGATATGATGCGCCGCCGACTGCAGAAGGGGTTAGCCGAGCAACAACAAGAACGGTGGTGACCTCATCATTAGCGGTATTGGCGCTAGATTTTGCATTAACCTCGTTTATGATTATTTAGGTGTAAGGGTAGGGTTATGGAAAGAACAAAAATAGATTTATGGGTGGGTATATTTGTCGCCTTAGGTGTTGCCGCATTGCTTGGTTTAGCGATGAAAGTGGGGAATTTAACCACAAGTAACATTGGCGATACATATACAGTCAAGGCTGCATTTGAGAATATCGGCGGTTTAAGGCCACGCGCGCCAGTGAAAAGTGCTGGCGTCGTGGTTGGACGTGTTGGTGATATTCGTTTTGATGGCACGACTTTTGAGGCGATTGTTAGTTTAAAAATCGATAAAGATTATAAATTCCCTGCAGATACTTTTGCTAACATTTATACAGCAGGTTTGTTAGGTGAACAGTATATTGGTTTAGAAGCTGGTGGTGATGTAGTGATTCTTGCAGAAGGTGACAAAATTATACAAACGCAAGATGCTATGGTGCTTGAGAAGATGATTAGCCAGTTCTTATTTAATAAGGCTCAGGAGCCAGCTGCAGCAACAACTACAGCTGCAGAATCAACCAAAGCAGATGATAATGCGTTAACTGATAGTCCTTTGGATGATTTGCTAAATTAGGAAATACACCGAAGGATCCCAATTTAATAGGATATAGATATGATTAAAAAGTTTTTTATTGCGTTAAGTATGGTTTTTTTCAGCACAGCAGTGTTTGCTATTGAGGCACCTGATGCGCTTGTGAAGCGTACAGCGGAGGATGTGTTGGCTATTGTTAAATCTGATGGCGATATTCAAGGGGGTAATCACGCGAAAATTTTCACTTTAGCAGAAGAGAAAATTTTGCCGAACTTTAACTTTGTGCGTGTATCACGTTTGGTTTTAGGTAAAAACTGGACAAGAGCAACGCCAGAGCAGCGTACTAATTTCCAAAAAGAGTTCCGTACTTTATTGCTGCGCACTTACGCAACGGCTTTGTCTAAATACCAAGATCAGAAAATTGAGTTTTTACCATTACGGATGGTTGATGATGCTAAAACAGCCTCAGTGAAAACGAAGATTATACAAAGTGGTGGGCAACCAATCGCTGTGGACTACTCTTTAGCGCGGGAAGAGGATGCATGGAAAGTGTACGATATTGTGATTGAGGGTGTTAGTTTGGTCACTAATTACCGTGGGCAGTTTTCGCAAGAGGTGCGTAAAAATGGTTTGGATAGTTTGATTGGTAAACTAACCAATAAAAATGCTAACGCAATGACGCATTAATACAATTTAAAGTTTAATATGACCGCAATTACACCAAACGAAAATCGCTGGGATGTCGCTGGCAACATTGAGATGGATAATGCCAATACACTGCTCAAGTTAAGCGAAGCATTGATGTTGCCTGATCGGGCAGTGGTGGATTTTGCTAAGATTGCTGAAGTTGACACATCTGCGGTGAGTTTAATGTTGGAGTGGCAGCGTAGGGCCCAGGCAGAAAACAAACAAATATCGTTTGTGAACTTGCCCAAGAGCCTTACAAGTCTGACAGCTCTATATGGAGTTGCAGACCTGGTTAGTTAACACTAATTGATTGTAGCGCTTGGTTTGATTGATATTAACCCCATCTATATAGGTGGGGTTTCGCTTTATATGAGCAAGAGGCATATTAGCATTTATTTTTAGGTGAGGATATTTTGGCAATTCCAGCAATAAAAATTGAGAATGTACATAAGCACTTTGGCGATTTTCATGCCTTAAAAGGGCTTGATTTAACGGTGAACCAAGGTGAGTTTTTTGGCCTGCTTGGGCCAAATGGCGCTGGAAAATCGACATTGATTAATATTCTTGCTGGGCTGTTGCGGCCTAGTGCGGGCAATGTTTCTGTCATGGGGCACGATGTTGTGACCGATTATCAAGCAGCACGAATGGCTTTGGGTGTGGTGCCACAAGAGCTGGTGTTTGACCCATTCTTCAATGTGCGTGAAATGCTGCGCTTTCAAGCTGGCTACTTTGGCCGAGGTAAAGAAAATGATGCTTGGGTAGATGAAGTTATTGAGTCCTTGGGCTTAACTGATAAAGCGCATACTAATATGCGAAGGCTATCAGGTGGCATGAAACGCCGTGCATTGATCGCACAAGCCTTAGCACACAAGCCGCCAGTGATTGTGTTAGATGAGCCAACAGCAGGTGTTGATGTAGAGCTAAGACAGTTAATGTGGGGCTTTATTCGTCGCTTGAATCAAGAAGGACATACGGTTATTTTGACCACGCACTACTTAGAAGAGGCTGAGGAGCTATGTTCACGCATGGCAATGATGAAGCAAGGTGAGGTGGTTGCGTTAGATACGACGGTTAATCTCTTAAATAAATTCCCTTCTAAAAACCTATGCCTTAAATTAAGCGCTGGCAATATGCCTGCCAGTTTAGCCTCTATGGTAAAACATCGGGATGGGCAGACTTATGTGTTAACGCTAACAAAGTTGAGCCAGATAGAGTTTGCATTGAGCGAATTGCGAAAAGCCAATGCAGTGATTGAAGATATGCAATTAAATGAAGCGGATTTAGAAGATGTGTTTTTGTCGTTAGTAGGTGGCGCATGAGTCTGATTAACGCACAAACACGCGGTGTGTATACGCTATTTAAAAAAGAGGTGTTGCGTTTCTGGCGCGTCGCTTTTCAAACCATTGCTTCTCCAATGATTACGGCATTGTTGTACTTGTTGATTTTTTCACATGCCTTGGCTGATCGCGTGCAGGTCTATGACAATGTGGCTTATACGGCATTCTTGATTCCAGGTTTGATTATGATGTCGTTGTTGCAGAATTCATTTGCCAATACGTCTTCAAGCTTGGTGCAGTCTAAGGTAATGGGCAACATTGTTTTTGTGTTGTTAACGCCTTTAACTTACTTGCAGTTTTTTATCGCATTTTTAGCGGGCGCTATCGTGCGCGGTTTCGCTGTTGGCTTTAGTATTTATTTTGTGGCTATTTTCTTTATTGATTTACCCATCATGCATATTGGCTGGGTATTGGTGTTTGCGCTTCTAGGCAGTGCTTTACTGGGTACGTTCGGTATTATTGCTGGTATTTGGGCAGAAAGATTTGATCAAATGGCCGCGTTTCAAAACTTTGTGATTATGCCGCTGACCTTTTTGTCGGGTGTTTTTTATTCTATTCACTCGTTGCCGCCGATTTGGCAGACTATTTCACACTTCAATCCATTCTTTTACATGATTGATGGCTTCCGATATGGCTTTTTTGGACAAGGTGATATTTCGCCTTGGGTGAGTTTGGGTGTTGTTTTAACGTTTTTGGTGCTTTTAGTTGCGCTGAGCTTAAAAATGTTAAAATCGGGTTATAAATTGCGCGGATAAAATGACGACTGGCTTTCAAAGAAAGCCAAACTAAAAATTGATTAAAAAAGTCGACATGACTTGGTAAGAAGGTGAATGTGTTAACTGCGTTACAGTTAGAAGGTTACATCACGGCGAATTTGGCCTGTGAGTATATTAAAGTGTTAGGCGATGATGGCACTCATTTTGAGGCTGTGATTGTGAGCCCCGAGTTTGTAGGGAAAAACATGGTGCAGCAGCATCAACTCGTTTATGCAGCACTAGGTGATCGCATGCGTGCAGAAATACATGCACTGTCGATGCAGACAAGGACGCCTGAAAGATGGGCAGAGATAAACAAATAATTATTGATTAGGAAGTAAAATGGATACACAAGCAAGAATTAAAGAGACCGTTACTGGTACCCCAGTTGTACTTTACATGAAAGGCAGCCCGAAATTTCCACAGTGTGGTTTTTCAAGCTTGGCTACGCAAGTGTTAGACGCGTGCGAAGCACATTATATTACTGTTGATGTGCTGCAAGATCAAGAGGTTCGTGAGGGCATTAAGGTCTTTGCTAACTGGCCAACGATTCCTCAGCTTTATGTACAAGGTGAGTTTGTTGGCGGTTCTGACATCATTAAGTCAATGTATGACAGTGGTGAGCTACTAACACTGCTAGCTGGGGCAAAGTAATTGGATAAGTTAATTATTGAAGGTGGCGAGCAACTGAATGGCGAAGTCACTATTTCTGGTGCTAAAAATGCTGCATTACCTATTTTATGTGCATCGTTATTGGCTGAAACTCCATTACAGTTAAGCAGTATTGCCGCATTAAAAGATATTGGTACAACACTTAAACTACTCGAAATTATGGGCGTTAAAGTTGATAGAAATGCGGATAAAGTCAGTTTGGACGCCAGTGAGGTAACCTCATTTGAAGCAACGTATGAAATGGTGAAAACCATGCGTGCTTCTATTTTGGTATTAGGTCCACTATTGGCGCGATTTGGTAGTGCACGTGTTTCATTGCCAGGCGGTTGCGCTATTGGTTCTCGCCCTGTTGATTTGCACATCAAAGGATTGCAAGCCATGGGTGCCGCGATTCATATCACGCATGGTTATATCCAAGCTAGTACATTGCACTTGCCAAACCGTCGTCTACAAGGCACGCGATATTACATGGATTTGGTTACTGTAACAGGCACAGAAAATCTTATGATGGCTGCGGCATTAGCTGAAGGCACGACCGTATTGGAAAATGCAGCAAAAGAACCTGAAGTGGTCGATTTGGCTGACTGTTTGAATAAAATGGGTGCCAAGATTACTGGTGCTGGTACAGACGTAATCACCATCGGGGGTGTAGAGAAGCTCAATGGGACGAAGCACAATATTGTTTGTGATCGTATTGAAGCTGGTACCTATATGGTGGCAGCGGCGATGACGGGCGGCGAAGTAACCTTGAAAAATGTACGCGCTGATTTGCTTGATGCTGTGATCGATAAACTGCGTGAAGCTGGGGCTGAAGTAACAGTAAATGGCGAAACCATTACCGTAAAAAGTGATGGTAAGTTAAAAGCCGTCAACGTGCGAACAGCACCACACCCTGCTTTCCCAACAGATATGCAGGCACAGTTTATGGCCATGAATTGCATCGCTGAAGGTGTGTCAACCGTGACAGAAACGATTTTTGAAAATCGCTTTATGCATGTACAAGAGTTGCAACGCTTAGGCGCGGTTATCAGTGTTGATGGACACACGGCTTTAGTCAAAGGTGTTTCGAATTTGGATGGTGCAACAGTAATGGCGACAGACTTGCGCGCTTCTGCGAGTTTGGTATTAGCTGGTTTGGTGGCTAGAGATGAAACAGTGATTGAACGTATCTATCATCTAGATCGCGGCTATGAATTGCTAGAAGAGAAATTGACTGCGCTAGGCGCAAAAGTGAAAAGAGCGAACTAATGATTACTATTGCTTTATCTAAAGGCAGAATTTTTGATGAGACTGCGCCATTATTGGCAGCGGCCGGTATTCAAGCAGAAGAAGAGCCGGGCTCTTCTAGAAAATTGATTTTAGGAACCAACCGTCCAGATGTGCGTTTTATTATTGTGCGTGCTTCTGATGTGCCAACTTACGTGCAATATGGCGCGGCAGATATTGGTATTGCAGGTAAAGATGTGTTGGATGAGCATGGTGGTGATGGTTTGTATCAACCACTCGATTTGCAAATCGCCAAATGTAAGATGATGGTTGCGGTGCGAAAAGGTTTTGATTATGACGCGGTTATTCGTCAAGGTGCGCGTTTGAAAGTGGCGACAAAGTATGTTGAAACAGCACGTGAACATTTTGCTGAAAAAGGTATGCACGTTGATTTAATCAAGCTGTATGGCTCCATGGAATTAGGCCCTTTAGTCGGATTAGCCGATGCTATTGTGGATTTGGTGAGTACAGGTGGTACGTTGAAAGCCAACAACTTGGAAGCTGTTGAACATGTCGGTGATATTAGTTCACGTTTGATTGTAAATCAGGCTTCTTTAAAATTAAATCGATTTGCATTACAGCCCATCATTGATGACTTTACGCGCACAGTCTCAGGCGCGGCATAATTATTCAGAAACGCATAAATAAATAGGTTAAGTATGGATATTCGACGTTTATCGACAATAGATCAAAACTTTGACGAGGCCTTAAAGGCATTGTTGGCGTTTGAAACAGCGCAAGATGAAAAGATTGATGTTGTTGTGGCTGATATTTTAAGAGATGTTAAAACGCGTGGCGATGCTGCAGTATTGGAATATACCAACCGTTTTGATAATACGAATGCCACTAGTCTAGCTGAGCTTGAAGTGAGCCAAGCAGAGTTGCAAGCAGCATTAACAGGGTTGCCAGTAGATCAGCGCGAAGCATTACAAGCGGCGGCTGATCGTGTGCGTAGCTACCATGAGAAGCAAGTGATGCCATCATGGAACTATACGGAAGATGATGGCACGTTATTAGGTCAGCAAGTGACCGCATTAGATCGCGTGGGTTTGTATGTGCCAGGTGGTAAGGCAGCCTACCCTTCAAGCGTATTGATGAATGCGATTCCAGCGAAAGTGGCTGGAGTGCAAGAATTGATTATGGTAGTACCAACACCGAATGGTGAGAAAAATGTATTGGTACTAGCTGCCGCTGCGATTTCAGGCGTTGATCGCGTATTTTGTATTGGTGGAGCACAAGCCGTCGGTGCCTTGGCGTATGGAACGAAAACAGTGCCGCAAGTCGATAAAGTAACCGGCCCAGGTAATGCTTATGTAGCAGCGGCTAAACGCCGTGTGTTTGGTGTGGTTGGCATTGATATGGTCGCGGGACCATCAGAGATTTTAGTGATTTGTGATGGCAAGACTGAACCTGATTGGATTGCCATGGACTTGTTTAGCCAAGCTGAACATGATGAGTTGGCGCAATCTATTTTGCTTTGCCCTGATCCGGACTTTTTAGATCAAGTTGCAGCCAGCATGCAAAGGCTCGTGGAAGAAATGCCACGAAAAGATATTATCAGCACTTCTATTACGGATAGGGGTGCGCTGATTTTGGTGAAAGACTTAGATGAGGCGATTGAGATTAGCAACTATATTGCACCAGAACATCTGGAGCTTTCAATCGAAAATCCATTAGAAACGAGTAAGAAAATAAAACATGCTGGCGCTATCTTTATGGGGCGTGATACTTGTGAGGCTTTAGGTGATTACTGTGCTGGCCCAAACCACGTGTTGCCAACTTCACGCACCGCGCGTTTTAGTTCGCCATTGAGCGTTTATGATTTCCAGAAGCGGTCTAGCTTAATCATGGTGTCGAATGAAGGTGCGCAAAAACTAGGTAAGATTGCGTCAACCTTGGCCCATGGTGAGAGTTTGCAGGCGCATGCCCGTTCAGCAGAGTATAGGCTTAAGAAGTAAGAGATGAGCCAGTTTTGGAGTGACATTGTTCATGATTTAACGCCATATGTACCGGGTGAGCAACCTAAGGAGCAAGACTTAATTAAACTGAACACAAACGAGAATCCTTATGGCCCTAGCCCAAAAGTGCTGGAAGCACTTAAGGCGGAGGTAGGCGATAGCTTACGACTTTACCCTGACGCTAACTCGGACCGATTAAAAAACACGATTGCTGGTTACCATGGCTTAAATGCCAATCAAGTCTTTGTGGGCAATGGTTCGGATGAAGTGTTAGCACATATCTTTCTGGGTTTGTTTAAGAACTCAAGGCCGCTGATTTTTCCTGATATTACTTATAGTTTTTATCCTGTTTATTGTGTACTGTATGGCATTGAGCATAAGGTGATTCCACTTGACCGTCATTTTGAAATTAATATCCACGATTATGATCAGCCTAATGGTGGCATAATTTTTCCGAATCCTAATGCGCCAACAGGTATTCCACTCGAATTGAAGCGAGTGGAAGCATTGTTGCAAAAAAATCGGCATTCCGTTGTCGTTGTTGATGAAGCTTATGTCGACTTTGGTACAGAATCTGCAGTTGAATTAATTAATGAGTACCCTAATTTATTAGTCACACAAACCTTATCTAAAGCGCGTTCACTCGCAGGCTTACGTGTCGGTTTTGCATTGGGTCATCCAGATTTAATTGAAGCATTAACCAGAGTAAAAGATAGTTTTAATTCTTATCCAATTGACCGACTAGCAGAGGCTGGTGCGATTGCTGCGATAGAGGATGTCGATTATTTTGATGAAACTTGTCAAAAAGTCGTGGGGACACGTGAGTTTTTAATCAAACGGCTTGAGGGTATGGGGTTTGTTGTGTTGCCTTCAGGTGGAAACTTCATCTTTGCCAAGCATGCAACCGTAGATGGTGCTCAATTATCAGAAAAGCTACGTGAACAAAAGATTATAGTGCGATATTTTAAAAAGCCTGAACGCATTACACCTTATATTCGAATCACAATTGGTACAGAGCCGCAAACAGAGCAGTTAATCAATGCGTTAACACTAATACTGTGTCAGTAGGTCCTCATAAAACTGTCTGCCATGTATTTAAATAACACTAAATTGTTGAAATCATCTGTTAATTTCGGTTATGATGGCGGAATATGCACTGACTGTCCATTTGATGGGATCAATAGTTAGGTGGATACATAATTAAATTTTAATCATTTTAATCGAGTAAATTCGAAGGAAGACTTTTTCATGGCACAAACCCAGATGGCATTAGACTCACAAGACTTTGACGCAACAGTAGCACTAGCTGCTAAAGTTGCACCACACGTTGATATTTTAGAAATCGGTACACCATGCATTAAGCATAACGGTATTGAACTACTAAAAACATTACGTGCAAAGTTTCCAAACAATAAAATCTTAGTTGATTTAAAAACTATGGATGCTGGCTTCTATGAAGCGGAGCCATTTTATGCAGCTGGTGCAGACATCTGTACGGTTTTAGGTACTGCTGATATCGGTACGATTAAAGGTTTTATTGAGGTTGCTAACAAGTACGGAAAAATGGCACAAGTTGATTTGATTAACGTAACTGACAAAAAAGCACGTACATTAGAAGTGGCTAAATTAGGTGCTCACGTGATTGGTGTTCACACTGGATTGGATCAGCAAGCTGCTGGTCAAACACCATTTGGTGATTTAGCGATGATTACTAGCTTAAAAACAGGTGCTAAAGTATCTGTTGCTGGTGGTGTTAAAGCTAACACAGCTGCGCAAGTAGTTGAAGCTGGTGCTGATATCGTTGTTGCTGGGGCTGCTATTTATGGAGCTGCTGATCCTGCTGCTTCTGCTGCTGAGATTACAGGTATCGTACATGCTGGTAATGCTAGTTCTGGTGGTATGAAATGGTTGCCATGGGCAATTGTCGCTGGTGCGGTATTGCTAGGTTTGTACTTGCTTAACGGTGGTACTGCTCAAGAAGCACCAGCTGATGCTACTGCAACAATCGAGCAAGCTGTTGAAGCAACTGCAGAAGCAACAAGCGACGTAGTTGAAGCAACAGGCGAAGCAATGGAAGAAGCTAGCGACGCTATCGAAGCTGCTGCTGAGTAATTTCAGTTAGTACTCGTTAAAAAAAGCCGGCCTTTGGGCCGGCTTTTTTATTGCACTTTTTGCGCAACAGTCTGAGATTGGGTTAAAATACCATTAAATCATTGAAATTACATTTATTACTTAATTTAGACATTATTCCTATGCGTCAAGCTGAAGTTACCCGCGATACCCTTGAAACCAAGATTACCATTTCTATCAATATAGACGGTACTGGCCAGTCACAATTTGAAACTGGCATTGGCTTTTTAGACCATATGCTAGATCAAGTGGCGCGTCACGGCATGATGGATATTGATGTGCGCGCAAAAGGTGATTTGCATATTGATGCACACCATACCGTTGAAGATATTGGTATTACGCTTGGGCAGGCTTTCTTAAAAGCACTTGGCGATAAAAGAGGTATTAATCGTTATGGACATGCCTATGTGCCATTAGATGAGGCGCTTTCTCGTGTCGTATTGGATTTGTCTGGTCGCCCAGGGTTGTCATTTAACTGTCAGTTTACGCGTGCTGCTATTGGCGAGTTCGATGTTGATTTATTCCATGAGTTTTTCCAAGGCTTTACCAATCACGCATTGGTGACCCTGCATGTCGACAATTTAAAAGGCCATAACTCGCACCATCAGGCAGAAACGATTTTTAAAGCGTTTGGTCGCGCATTGCGCATGGCTGTGACTCATGATGAGCTTATGGCAGGAGTTATGCCCTCTACCAAAGGCGTATTATAGCGCCATCATTCTAGTAGTAAATTAAATGAAAAAAATAGATTTTGCCGTTGTTGATTATGGAATGGGTAATTTAAGATCCGTGTCAAAAGCAATTGAACATGTTGCCTCGGATAAAACGGTGTTGGTCACTAGCAACCCTGAAGAAATTCATGCGGCTGAGCGTGTCGTATTTCCAGGGCAAGGGGCAATGCCGGAATGCATGCAAGAGCTGGATGAGAGCGGTCTGCATGAGGCGGTTGTTAGCGCGGCTAAAACCAAGCCATTTTTAGGCATTTGTATTGGTTTGCAAATGTTATTTGATCATTCCGAAGAAGGGGATGTGAAAGGACTGGGTTTGTTGAAAGGCAATGTTAAAAGGTTTGCCCTTGAGAACCTCACTGATGCAGCGGGTGAGAAGCTGAAAGTTCCGCATATGGGATGGAATCAAGTCTACCAGTACGATAAGCCGCATCCGATGTGGCAAGGCATTGCCAATGGGGAACGTTTTTATTTCGTCCACAGCTATTATGCAAGCCCTGAAGATGAAGCGAGTGCCATGGGTTATGGCGAATATCAAAACAAGTTTACTTGTGCTGTGGCGCAAGATAATATTTTTGCTGTGCAGTTTCATCCAGAAAAAAGTGCACAGGCAGGATTGCAATTACTCCGCAATTTTGTAAACTGGAAACCGTATTCTTTTTTCTGCAACCTAACTAAGTAATACTTTAAGACTATGCTAATTATTCCCGCAATTGATCTCAAAGAAGGACACTGTGTTCGTCTTAAACAAGGTGATATGGATGCGACCACTGTTTTTTCAGAAGACCCTGGTGCAACCGCTAAACACTGGTTAGACCAGGGGTGTAAACGATTACACTTGGTTGATTTAAATGGTGCGTTTGCAGGTAAGCCTGTGAATGAAGGTGCCGTTAAATCAATTGTGAGTGCCATTGGTGGGAAAATACCTATTCAACTTGGTGGTGGCATTCGTGATTTGGATACCATTGAACGTTATTTAGATGACGGTATTGATTACGTTATTCTTGGTACTGCTGCAGTCAGAAATCCAGGATTTTTACATGAAGCGTGCGATGCTTTCCCTGGACAAGTGATTGTTGGCCTTGATGCTAAAGATGGCAAGGTCGCTGTTGATGGTTGGTCAAAATTAACTGGCCATGATGTGATTGATATCGGTAAAAAATACGAAGACTATGGTGTTAGTTCTGTTATTTATACGGATATTGGTCGTGATGGAATGATGACTGGCGTTAATATTGAAGCGACTGTTGCTTTAGCGCAAGCATTGACGATTCCTGTGATTGCCTCAGGTGGCGTAACTAATTTAGATGATGTCCGCAAGCTTTGTGCTGTTGAAAGCGAAGGTGTGATTGGTACGATTACAGGGCGTGCCATCTATGAAGGCTCTTTAGACTTTGCTGCTGCGCAAGCCTTAGCGGACGAATTGTCACCTAATGCTCGCTAAACGTATTATTCCTTGTATGGATGTCACGGCTGGCCGTGTCGTTAAAGGGGTTAACTTTGTGGAGCTGCGTGATGCAGGCGACCCAGTTGAAATTGCAAAGCGCTATGATGACCAAGGTGCTGATGAGCTTACCTTTCTAGACATTACTGCAACGTCTGATGATCGAGGTTTGATTTTGCATATCATTGAAGATGTGGCTGGTCAGGTGTTTATTCCATTGACGGTTGGAGGGGGTGTACGTCAAGTGGATGATGTGCGCAGGCTGCTTAATGCTGGCGCGGATAAAGTCAGTATTAATACAACTGCCATCTATAATCCACAAGTGGTTGCCGATTCAGCAGCACGCTTTGGCTCACAATGTATCGTCATTGCGATTGATGCTAAAAAAGTAGAAGGTCAGCCATTTGAGTGGGAAGTATTTACCCATGGTGGTCGAAAACCAACAGGGCTAGATGCTGTTGAATGGGCGAAAAAAATGGTGGATTTAGGCGCAGGTGAGTTGCTAGTCACTAGCATGGATAGAGATGGTACGAAAATAGGATTTAACAATCAGCTTAACCGTGCGATTTCAGATGCGGTAGCCGTTCCTTTGATTGCTTCGGGCGGCGTGGGTAATTTGCAGCACTTGGTTGATGGCGTCAAAATTGGCGGTGCAGATGCTGTTTTGGCTGCGAGCATTTTCCACTATGGGGAATATACTGTTGAACAAGCAAAAACCTATATGCAAGCACACAACATTGAAGTAAGGCTGTAGAATTCATCAAATGAATTGGTTAGATAAAATACAGTGGGATAAGAATGGGCTAGTTCCCGTGATAGCACAAGAACACAAAACGGGCAAAGTGTTGATGCTTGCATGGATGAACCGTGAAGCATTGACACTGAGCAATAAAAGTAAGCGAGCTGTTTATTGGTCGCGTTCACGTCAAAAGCTCTGGCGTAAAGGCGAAGAGTCAGGCCATAGCCAACTAGTACATGAAATCCGTTTAGATTGTGATGAAGACGTGATATTGATTGATGTCGAACAAATCGGTGGTATTGCTTGCCACACTGGCAGACACAATTGTTTTTATAAGAAATTAGAAGGTGGGCAGTGGAAAATAGATCAGCCTATTATTAAAAACCCTGAAGATATTTATAAGACTATCGCATGACTGAAAATATTTTAGATCGATTAGCAGATTTGCTGGAGCAACGTAAAGCAGCTGACCCAAGCTCGTCATACGTGGCTAAGTTGTATGCAAAAGGCATGGATAGTATCCTTAAAAAAGTCGGTGAAGAAGCGACTGAAGTGGTGATTGCTGCAAAAGACGGTAATAAAGAAGATATTATTTATGAGACGGCAGATTTGTGGTTTCATACTTTGGTGATGTTAGCCAAAGTCGATTTAAAACCACAGGATATCTTGGATGAGCTTGCTAGGCGAGAAGGCATATCAGGTTTTGATGAAAAGAAAGCGCGAACAAAAGATTAACGGTTGATTCAAGCAGTATGTTTGACAACATTAAGGTGGAACACAATGACCACAGACTGTCTTTTTTGTAAAATTATTGCTGGCGACATTCCTTCTGAAAGCATCTATGAAGATGATAATGTAATTGTGTTTAATGACATCAAGCCAATGGCGGAAGTCCATTTTTTAATCGTTCCTAAATTGCACTTAGAGAGCTTAAAAATCTGTGATGAGGCGCATCAGACGCTGTTGGGCAAGATGCTATTGTTAGCCCCAAAGCTAGCTGAGGAGCAGGGCTTGAAGGGATTTAAAACACTGATTAACACTGGACGTGAAGGCGGGCAGGAAGTGTTTCACATACATGTGCATGTATTTGGTGGCGGCTTGCCAACGGTATAAATATTAGGAGATTGTAATGGGCGCATTTAGTTTATGGCATTGGTTAATTGTATTATTAATCGTTGTGTTGGTTTTTGGTACGAAAAAGCTTAAGAATATGGGCAGTGATGTTGGCAGCGCTGTTAAAGAATTCAAAAAAGCAGTTAAAGACAATGACGTGCAAGAATCAGCTGAAGAAGTGGGCACAACCATCGAAGGTGAAGTGACCAAAAAGACTAAGCAGTAATGTTGAGTATCGCACGTGTTTGATATTTCTTTTGCAGAGCTGATGATGATAGCGGTCGCTGCGCTATTGGTTGTAGGTCCAGATAAGCTGCCGCAAGTTGCACGCACTGTCGGGGCTTTTGTTGGGCGATTGCAACGCTATGTGGCGCAGGTTAAAGAAGAAGTGAATCGCGATGCTCGGTTTGAAGAATTGCAAAAGCTTCAGCAAGAAATTAAACAAGGCGCCGACCAAGTTGAGTCCAGTATGATGGCTGGAGCAAGTAAAATAAAAGCAGCAGTAGCAGGAAAAAGCGTTAAACCAAAAAACAAATCCACGGCAAAAATAGCTGCTGCAAAATCAAAATCTCCCAGTAAGAAACCCGTAGCAAAAAAAACAGCAATAAAAAAACCAGCCACAAAAAAGACGCAGTCTAAAAAAACCAAAGGCCAAGAATAATTATGACGCCTACTGAATCATTTGTGTCCCATTTAATCGAGTTACGTAATCGCTTGATAAAAATTGTGGTGGGCATGCTGGTAGTATTTTTAGGGCTATTCCCATTCGCGAATAAAGTTTATGCATTGTTAGCCTCGCCGATGTTGGATAAATTGCCTGAAGGCACGCAAATGATTGCCACCGCTGTGGTGACGCCTTTTTTTGTGCCGATGAAAGTGGCGATGATGGCTGCTTTTGTGATTGCTTTGCCACACACCTTATATCAACTGTGGATGTTTGTTGCACCTGGCTTATATGCGCATGAAAAGAAAACGATGCTGCCTGCTATTGCTATCAGTAGCCTTTTGTTTCTAGGTGGGATGGCTTTTGCTTACTTTTTAGTCTTTCCCGTTGTATTTGCTTTTATTGTGGGTAGTGCGCCAGAAGGTGTGGCGGTGATGACGGATATTGCAGAGTATTTAGATTTTGTGATGACGCTATTCTTAGCATTTGGTTTTGCATTTGAAGTGCCAATTGCCGTAGTGCTGATGGCGCATTTTGGGTGGGTGACTGTTGCGCAATTAAAAGAAGCACGAAGCTATGTCATTGTAGGCGCATTTATATTGGCGGCTATTTTCACGCCGCCAGATATTATTTCTCAGTTTATGTTGGCGATTCCACTTTGGATGTTGTACGAAGCAGGCATCGTATTCGTGCAGGTGGCGCAGCGTAAGCAAAACAGTATCAAAGCTGGGACCTAATCTTTATTAGCAACAGGTGATGGCCGTTTGCCGATCAGAATGTCCACATCCACCTGTGTGCCAGCGCGCATGATGGTTAACACAGCATTTTTATTTGGCTCTAGTACGGCTATTAAATTAAGCATGGTGGCACTATTAATCACTTGTTGTCGATTAATAGCGATTAAGATATCGCCCGCTTTTAAACCTGCATGATCAGCAGGGCTTTCTCCTAGCACTCCTGCAACTAATGCACCTGATGTGGAAGGTAGTCCAAAAGATTCTGCAAGTTCTGGAGTGAGATTTTGTGCCTCAACACCGACCCAGCCACGGGTGACTGTGCCTTTTTTGGCAATTTGCTCCATGACCTGTTTGGCAAGACTTACGGGGATAGCAAAGCCAATACCCATGCTGACACCATTGCGAGAATAAATGGCACTGTTAATACCAACAAGGTTGCCCTTAGTATTAATCAGTGCGCCGCCAGAATTGCCTGGGTTAATTGAGGCGTCGGTTTGGATGAAGTTTTCGTAAGTATTGATGCCTAAATGATTGCGTCCAAGCGCGCTTACAATCCCCTGTGTAATTGTTTGCCCAACGCCGAAAGGGTTGCCAATGGCGAGCACAACATCACCAATATCCAGCTTGCCTGAAGAAGCAAAAGTAATAGAAGGGAGGTTGTCTGCTTCAATTTTGAGTAATGCTAAGTCAGACTCGGGGTCGGTACCAACAATAGTGGCAGGTAGTTTTCTACCATCAGCGAGTGCGACTTCAATCGCATCTGCTGATGAAATGACATGATGATTCGTTAAGATAAGTCCTTGTTCACTAACAATCACACCACTACCTAGGCTGTTGTCAGTAGGGTCAACTTCTTCATCTTGGTCACCAAAAAATTTTTTGAATAATGGATCATTCATGAATTTCTGGTGCGAGTTAGGTGTGTTACTGCTGGACGTGAAAATGTTGACCACGGCAGGCATGGCTTTTTTCGCGGCATCCTTGTATGAGCTGGCGGGCTTGCTTGGTGGTGCGTAGCTTGCTTCTTTAATCGATATTTGTCCTTGTATCGGCTTTTGTCCAAACTCAAGTAATCCAGGTTTGAAGGTTTGCAGCACGAATAATATACCCAAGCATACGGTGACTGTTTGGGCAAAAGTAAGCCATATTTTTCGCATAGATTTCGTTTTTAATCAGATAATTGGTTAGTATAGGCGAAAACGAGGTAATTATTAACCATTTTAAGGGTCCTACTTATGCAGTTGAATGAACTCAATCACTATTTGAAGCAATTGTTACAGCCAGAACGGTTTAACGATTATTGCCCTAATGGTTTGCAAGTGGAAGGCAAACATGAGGTTAAGAAGGTTGTCACTGGTGTTACCGCTAGTTTGGCGTTGTTACAGCGAGCTCAAGCTGCCAATGCCGATGTGATTCTAGTGCATCATGGCTACTTCTGGAAGGGCGAGTCACAGCCAGTGACTGGTATTAAAAAGCGGCGTTTAAAATTTCTTTTAGAAAATGATTTAAATCTTTTTGCCTATCACCTACCATTAGATGCACACCCAGAAATCGGTAACAATGTGATGCTTGGTAAAGTGTTAGATTTGGAAATTGCAGGCTGGTTAGATAGTGAAAAAAATATGATTGCTTGGGCAGAACTAAAGCAAGCTAAATCATTCCAAATAGTAGCGAATGAATTGAGTGTTAAGTTGAATAGAGAAGTACAATTGATAGGTGATGTGAATAAACCAGTAGGCACGATTGCATGGTGTACAGGAGCGGCGCAAGGGTATATAGATCAAGCGATTGCCGCAAATATAGATGTTTTTGTCAGTGGAGAGATTTCTGAGCAAACGGTGCATCAGGTGCGAGAATCCAATACGGCTTATATCGCGGCTGGTCATCACGCAACTGAGCGATACGGTATAAAGGCGCTTGGAGAGCATTTAGCTGGTAAATTTGATTTTAAGCATGAATTTATTGATATTAATAATCCAGTTTAATTGATATTAATCAATTATTTAGAGAATAATATTTGGTTTAGTTGTTTCAAAAATGTATAATCGCGATTAATTCTCAATTGTGATTAACGACGCCTCAAAAGGGCGAGTAAAGGAAGTCATGTCAGTTTCAGATGCAGGAAAAGACAAACCGTCAAAAAATAGCGCATTGTCGTTTCAAGAGCCTTCACAGGTTGATAAAGAAAAAAGACAGTTTTTAGTCGTCGCTACCGCAGCCGTTGGTGCTGCTGGAGCTGCCGCTGCCGCTGTTCCATTTGTGGGTAGTATGTTGCCAAGTGAGCGTGCTAAAGCAGCGGGTGCACCAGTGGAGATTGATATCAGTGATATCGCCCCCGGCGAAATCAAGACTGCAGAGTGGCGTGGTCAGCCAGTATGGATTATTAACCGTACTGAGGAGATGACGGCAGAGCTTCCTAAGCATAATGATCGGCTATCTGATCCGATGTGTGAGATTACATCACAACAACCAGCGTATTGTAAAAATGCTGATCGCTCCATTAAACCAAACATTGGTGTAATGGTGGGGATTTGTACGCATTTGGGTTGTTCGCCATCGGCTAAGTTGGAAGAGGGTGGTGATATGGGCAAGAATTGGACCGGTGGTTTTTATTGCCCTTGTCATGGATCGAAGTTCGATTTAGCTGGCCGTGTGTTTAAAGGTTCTCCAGCACCCACTAACTTGGTGGTGCCACCACATTCGTATACTGACGATAATACTTTAGCCATCGGCATTGAAACTGAGATGGAGGCGTAGCATGGCTGATCAAAAACAGAACATAAGTGCAGCAAACACTGACCTCGTTGGTTGGGTGGATCGTCGTTTTCCGCTTACCAGTGCGGTGAAGGCACACCTGACAGAGTATTACGCGCCTAAGAATTTTAACTTTTGGTATTTCTTTGGTTCATTGGCCATGATGGTGTTAGTCATGCAGATTTTGACTGGTATCTTTTTAACCATGCACTATAAGCCTTCAGCGGCAGAAGCATTTGCATCAGTAGAATATATTATGCGGGATGTGTTTGGTGGAAATATCATCCGCTATATGCACTCTACTGGCGCCTCTATGTTTTTCCTTGTCGTTTATCTGCATATGTTCCGAGGAATTATCTATGGTTCCTATAAAACGCCACGTGAATTGATTTGGTTATTTGGTGTCGGTATCTTTCTGACACTGATGGGCGAGGCGTTCTTTGGTTACCTGTTGCCGTGGGGACAAATGTCTTACTGGGGTGCTCAGGTGATTACCAGCTTATTTGGCACAGTGCCATTTATTGGGCCTGATCTGATGGAATGGTTACGCGGCGATTATCTGACTTCGGATGCAACGTTGAATCGGTTCTTTGCTTTCCATGTGATTGCGCTACCGATGGTATTACTAGGCTTGGTCATGGTACATTTGGTTGCATTACATGAGGTTGGTTCTAACAATCCAGACGGTGTGGAAATTAAAGAGAAGAAGGATAAAAAAACAGGCATTCCATTGGATGGTATTCCATTCCATCCATATTACACTGTGAAAGATATTGTGGGTGCGGTGGTGTTTCTGATTGTGTTTGCTGCCATTGTGTTCTTTGCGCCAGAAATGGGTGGTTACTTTTTAGAACATAATAACTTTATTCCAGCTAACCCATTGGTGACGCCAGAGCATATTGCACCAGTTTGGTATTTCACGCCTTATTATTCAATTCTTCGCGCGGTTCCTCCAGTATTGAACTCACAATTCCCTGGTGTTGCTGCAATGGGTTTGTCGGTGATGGTGTTTGCCTTGTTGCCATGGATTGATAAGAGTCCGGTGAAGTCGATTCGCTATCGAGGAAAATTATATAAGTGCTGGTTGGCTGCTTTTGTCGTGAGTTTCTTGGTGTTGGGTTATTTGGGAACAGAGCCTTCAAATCTATGGGGTCAATTCGGTGAGTGGGCTGGCGGTGCGGACAGGGCAACTGTCGTCGCCCGTATTTTCACGGCGATCTACTTTTTATTCTTCTTGTTGATGCCTTGGTATACCGCGCGTGACAAAACAAAACCTGTGCCAGAAAGGGTGACGAAATAACATGAAAAAGCTATTAATCATTATTGCGCTTTTGCCAATCGTTGCATTTGCAAATACCGCTGCAAAGTTAGAATCTGCGCCGATAGATCCGTCAGACAAGGCGTCATTGCAACGCGGCGCACGTACCTTTGTTAATAGCTGTTTGAATTGCCATAGTGCAAACTACATGCGCTATAACCGCTTGGTTGATATTGGCTTAACAGAGAAGGAAATTGAAGAGAATCTTTTGTTCGCTGGCAAAAAAGTGGGTGATACCATGTCAGTAGCCATGAATCCTAAAGATGCCAAAAAATGGTTTGGTGTAACGCCACCTGATTTGACGGTTGAAATAAGGGCGCGCGGCGTTGACTGGTTTTATGCTTATATGCGGGGCTTCTATAAAGACGAATCTACGGCAAGTGGTTGGAATAATGTAGTGTTTGATAAGGTGGCAATGCCGCACGTGTTATATCAACTTCAAGGTGAGCAGGTGCTTAACCATGAGACGCATGCGCTGGAACTTGTTAAGCCTGGCAAGTTGAATCCTGAGGAATACAAAGCTTTCGTTGCAGATTTAACAAACTACATGGCCTTTATGGCAGAGCCTTCAAAACAGCAGCGCAAAAGCTTGGGTATATGGGTGCTATTGTTTTTAGGAGTGTTACTTGTATTAGTTAAAAAAGTAAAAGCAGCATACTGGAAAGATATTAAATAATTTTAATAAAGAACGCTCGCGAGTGAAGTGCGAGACAAGCAAATTAGGGGGTAAGAATTATGATGAAATTATATTCGGGCTCGGTTGACCCATTTAGTCACCGTTGCCGTATTGTGCTGTTTGAAAAAGGCATGGATTTTGAAGTGATTGATGTAGATTTATCTAACAAGGCAGAAGATCTTGCTGTGTTGAATCCGTATGGTAGTGTGCCTGTATTGGTTGAACGTGATTTGGTGTTATCAGAAGCGAATATCATTAATGAGTATATTGATGAGCGTTTTCCGCATCCACAATTGATGCCCGCTGATCCAGTCATGCGTGCACGCGCAAGATTGTTTCTATATAGCTTTGAGCAAGACTTGTTTAGCCATGTTAAAGATTTGGAATCTTCAGATGAAGCAGTTGCTGCTAAAGCGCGTAAAACAGTGCGTGATAACTTAACGCAGATTGTACCTATCTTCAGCCGACAAGAGTATTTGTTGGGTGATGAGTATTCAATGTTGGATGTTGCGGTAACGCCGTTGCTATGGCGCTTGGAGCGCTATGGTATTCAAATGCCAAGCCAAGCAGCACCATTATTAAAATATGCGGAACGCTTATTCGCACGACCTTTGTATGCGGAAGCAATGACGCCGTCAGAAAAAGTAATGCGTAAATAAGATGGCTGATGGATTAACTTCAACTAAGCCTTACATGATGCGTGCCATCCATGAGTGGTGTATGGATAATGGGATGACGCCACATTTATTAGTAGTTGTTAATGTGCAGACAAACGTGCCACGTGCTTTTGTTAAAGATGGTGAGATTGTGCTTAATCTAAGCTATTCAGCAACCAAGGATTTGCATATAGAAAATGATGCGGTGACTTTCTCCGCTCGATTTAGCGGCGCTTCACAGAATTTGTATGTGCCAATGGATGCGGTTCGAGGTATCTTTGCGCGTGAAAATGGGCAAGGTATGTTTTTCGATCTGGATGCACAAGGGGAGCCAGTTTCCTCAGACCACGCATCTAGTGAGGGTGGTACAGATGGCGAGCATACAGAGGTTAAAGCTAAATTAGGAAAAAAAAGACCAACTTTAACAGTGGTTAAATAAATTTTTCCAAAATTACATCAATTTTCTTAAAAGTGCTATTGCATAAAAGTTTAAAAATGCTATAGTCACGCCTCAAATAAAAACGCCGGATTAGCTCAGTTGGTAGAGCAGCGCACTTGTAATGCGAAGGTCATCAGTTCGATTCCGATATCCGGCACCAAATATCTTTAAAGAATCATCAGTAGTAAAAGCCACTTAAAGTGGCTTTTTTATGCTTGATTTTGTTTGACAGCAGGTTGAAAGTTAAGCATAATCGCGGGTTCGGTTTGGAGGGATGGCCGAGTGGTTAAAGGCGACGGACTGTAAATCCGTTCTCTCTGAGTACGTAGGTTCGAATCCTACTCCCTCCACCATAAGTATTTTGGTTGTAATTGTAAGTAATAAGAGAAGGTTTGATGAACCACAGTGCGGGAGTAGCTCAGCTGGTAGAGCTTCAGTTTTCCAAACTGAATGTCGCGAGTTCGAGTCTCGTCTCCCGCTCCAAACAATGCATCGTTTGGGTAGTTTAGCAGCCCATGTGGCTCAGTGGTAGAGCACTCCCTTGGTAAGGGAGAGGCCGCGGGTCCGATTCCCGCCATGGGCACCATGAACTGCGGTAAGGTTCGTTGAGTAGTAAAAGCGTTAAAGTTTTATTAAGTTAAATAAAACTTTTATAAAGCAATATAATTAAGTTAATAAAACTTTAGTTAAAACTAATTTAAGCAAAGGATTGAATCATGGCAAAAGGAAAGTTCGAACGGACCAAACCGCACGTTAACGTTGGTACAATTGGTCACGTTGATCACGGTAAAACAACATTAACAGCAGCTATTTCTACAGTGTTGACTAAGAAATTTGGT
>JBLIIL010000005.1:0-74283 GCA_047634755.1 Methylophilaceae bacterium | reverse complement strand
TTACGCTCACTCAAGCCTTTCGCACGAGCGGTGCGAATAAAGTCTTCATTCAAGACTTCTAACAAGCTGGTACGCGTCATTCTGGTAAGAATCGCGCTGAGACCAGAGCCTAGTGTTAGTGCAGGTAGGATAATCGCCGCTGGCTCACTCATGCCGCTCACGGGGAGCCAGCCTAACCATACGGCAAAGACCAACATAAGTATTGGTCCAAGCCAAAATGCTGGCATAGCTGATAAACGGACACTAACAACGGTGACGATGATATCTTGCCAGCGGCCTGCTTTCAGTGCAGCATAAATACCTAAAGGGACGCCAATCAGCAAGCCGATAAGCATGGATAGAAAAGCCAATTGAACACTGGCTGGATAACGCGTTTTGAATAATTCAATAATGGGTGTTTTGGTGTGAATTGAGCGGCCTAAGTCACCATGCGCAAGCTTATTTAAATAACCACCAAACTGCGTTAATAACGGTTGGTTTAAGCCTAACTGTTCGCGTAAGGCTTCGCGATCTACCATGCTAGCTGACTCACCTAACATCACTTCAACAGGGTCGCCTGGCACTAAATGAATCAATAAAAAGGTGAGTACTAATACACCGAAGATAACGGTGAAAAACTGAAACAACCGACTAATCATAGTTCATGCTAATTATCATTGATTTGAACGGTAGTACCAACTGACACCAGGTCAAATAAAATAATCAAGTCACCATTATGCATACGTACGCAACCATGTGAACCGATGACGTTAATATCGACGTTATCTGGCGTGCCATGGATATAAATATAACGCTGCATGGTGTCGACATTACCTAAGCGATTAAAGCCAACTTCTTGCCCTGAAAGCCATAAAATACGGGTGAGTATCCAATCACGATTAGGGTACTCATCCATGAGCGCTGGTGTACAAATTTCACCTGTCTGCCGACGGGCGATAAATACCGTACCCACTGGTGCGCCCTCACCAATTTTGGCACGAATCACGTGCTGACCTAACGGCGTACACCCGCTGTCTTTTTCGCAACCAACACCGTTAACGGCAGTTGAAACTGGAAATTGTGCCAGTTGCTTGCCATCATGACTCAGTAAAGTAAGTGTTTGATCTTTGATTGAAATATTAATGTGCATCATGGCGTATTGTAGTCGACCTTTTAATAGTTGCTAAATCATCCCAGTTGCCATCAGATTGTGGCGCATAGTCTGTAATGTTCTTTTGCATGACGGCAACCTGCCCTTCATACCATAATGGAATATACGGCAACTGATGATGAATGCGCGCTGTCACGGCAGGCCAGTCTTCTTTAAGTAATAATGCATCTAACTCAGCATCAACATATCGCCCACGATTAAAACCATTTGGCGGCATAAACTGGGAGCCAAATACTTTGCTATAAATTTCAGGTGTTTCTATCCCAACCCACGTTAAGCCGTATAACTGAAAGTTGCCTTGTTTCACTTCAGCAAAGAACGTACCCCAGTCTAAACTACGAATTTCCAGCGCAATACCTGCTTGTGCCATCTGCGCTTGTAATATCGTCGCCAAACGCACTCGCTGGGCATCAGTACTGGTTTTATAAATCAACTTCAACGGCAACTCAATACCAGCTGATTGCAACAATTGCTTGGATAACACAGGATTGTATTCAATATGCTTAAGTTCGGCATTACCTGCATAATGTTCTGGCGGCAAAATAACTGCTGCCAAGCGCGTATCACGCACCATTACTTGATTAACAATCGCTTTTCTATCAATGGCATGGGCGAGCGCCTGTCTGACGTTAAGCTGTTTCAAAATCAGGTCTTGCATATTCAAGCCCAAATAGGAAAAGTTAGTGCCTTGCGTCGTTTTCACTTGCAAGTCAGGTTGCTTTTGTAAATATTTGACGAGTTCTGGTGGCAAATCACCTTGCAATAAATCAGTTTCACCCCGCATCAACTTCAATACTCTAACGGTTGGGTCTTTTACTTCGGCCAACATCAGCACCTGCCCATCGCTCAGGCGCTTTAATGTTAGCTCTCTTTCCCAAAAGACAAATTCAAACAAGCCATTCCCAACTGGCTTGTGTGTAAAATCATGTTGTTGCTCAATTAAGTCTTTAGGCAAAATACCAATGATTAACTTCTCAGGAAAGTGTGTATCGGCGATTGTTAGCTCAAAATCCAAAGTCTGCTGATTAACGATATTAATATCGTTAATATTGCGAAATTCAGCCGCATGCGGCGAATCTTTTAACGCCAATAGACTTTGATAAGTCGCTTTGACATCTTCCGAGGTTAACGGCTTACCATGATGAAATGACGCAATATTATTACTTAACGTAAAGCGATACTGTATAGGACTTATTTTTCGCCAAGTCGCTAGACTCGGCGTTGGCTTTGATGTTGTATCAAATTCGACTAATCGTTGGTAAATTAATCGATTCACACGTTCAGAAGCGGCATCTGTTGCGTAACGTGGGTCTAAATTTAGAGGAGCCTGAGTAACCGCAAATCGAATTTCATTCGTTTGCTTCGCTTGCCCACATGCTGCCAGCAGCATCGCGCTGCATAATAAAATAAACAGGTTTCTAATCACAGAAATAAGTGTACTTGATTATGCTCGCTAACGATGACAATTCATTCAAATCAAGAGGCTATTTTATATATGCCCTTTACATCGAAGTCATGCATAAATTGCAATGCTATGTAAACTGCGTATTATAGTTGCTATTATCAATTAAAGAATGAACAGGAGAAGAGTATGGTCGAAATGATTCAACTGTTAGGACGCGTAATGCTGGCACTTATTTTCATCCTTGCTGGCGTGGCGAAAATAATGGACCCTGCAGACACTGTTGGTTATATGCAAGCCATGGGCGTCTCTAGCATACTGCTTTGGCCAACCATCCTATTAGAGATGCTTGGCGGCATTGCCATAGCGGTTGGATACAAAACGCCATTGGCAGCCATTGCGCTGGCTTTATTTTCCATCGCAGCAGCTATGCTTTTTCATAGCAACTTTGGCGATAAAATGCAGATGATACTTTTCATGAAAAACATCGCAATGGCAGGCGGTTTATTGTTACTCGCAGTTAGTGGCGCAACCGCTTATAGTATTGATAAAAAGATTCAAAAAAAGAACTTCTTTTAAGACCGTCAGTTTTTAATCTGCTTTAGTTTGCGCCTTTTGTAAACAACGCGATAGATTCCACGTGTGCGGTATGTGGGAACATGTTAATCACACCAGCAGCACTGACCTTGTAACCCTTTTGATTCACCAGCACATCAATATCCCGCGCTAGCGTTGCTGGGTTACAAGATACATACACAATACTATCGGGCGCATTGCGCTCATCAATTGCTTTAACTAAATCAAATGCGCCGTCGCGTGGCGGGTCAATTAACCACTTATCAAAGCGACCTAAGCCAGTAAGTGACTCTGGTGTCATTTGAAATAAATCAGACACATCGTATGCCGTGTTAGCTTCCAAGCCATTCAAAGCTGCGCTTTCTACAGCGCGTGCCACTAAATTATCTAAGCCTTCATAACCAAACACTTGCGCACCGCTACGAGCGATAGGCAGTGTGAAGTTACCAATACCACAGAAGAAGTCAGCAATACGTTCACCAGTTTTCGGCGCTAGTAACTCCATTGCACGGCTGACCATCATTTGGTTAATCTCAGGGTTTACTTGCGTAAATTCATTAGGCTTGAATGGGTACTTCAGTTCAAACTCATCCAATGAATATTGTAGTGATTGCGTATTCAATGGGTAGAATGGCTTAACGGTATCTGGCCCTTTGGTCTGTGTCCAAATATTCACATGATGTTGATCTGCAAAGGCTTCTAACATCACTTCATCGGTCTCAGTTAAAGCTTCCATTATACGGAAGATGAGCACAATGTTTTTACCAGTATGCGCTGCATCCACATTTGGCTCTGCATTTGGTTCACCCACTGCTAGTTCCAATTGTGGAATTTTGTCTCGAATACTCAACTGTGCAATCATTTCCTGCAATGGCACAATCAATGCAGACACTTCAGGCGTCAATACTTCACAACTATCCATGTCTGCCACATAGCGTGTGCCTTTTTCATTAAAGCCAACCAGCACGCGTTCTTTTTTAATCACGTATTTAACGCTGAGTCTGGCTTTATGACGGTAGCCCCAAGTAGGGCCCATGAGTGGCGGCAACATTTTTTCTGGTACTGCTTTACCGATGTGCTTAATATCGCCTTCTAAAGAATGTTGCTTAGCTTCGATTTGCGCAGTAGGGTCCAAGTGCTGCAACTTACAACCGCCGCAATAACCAAAGTGCTTACATTGTGGCGTGACACGTAAATCAGATGGTTCAATCACCTCGGCAACATTGGCAAAAGCATAATCAGCTTTACTGCGCGTGATTTGATAAGTGACCTTTTCTTTCGGCAATGCGCCGTCAACAAAGATGGTTTTACCATCAACATGTGTCACGCCTCGTCCCTCTTGGTCTAATGACTCAATAATCACTGGGGCTGAGATTTCAGCGGGAACCCGCTCGGATTGAATTCTATTTCGACGACGTGCCACGTGTGAACCTTCAAAACTGAATAAAGCGCTATTTTAAATGATTAGCTAGCATGACTCATGACTTTTTCTAACAGGCTTTTGTAACAAGCTAAGTCCAAGCCGCTAAAAACGCATCCCAATGCTCGCCTTCATAAGCTGTTAACGTTTCTCGCACCAGAGCAATTTCTCGCTCATAAGCCGTTTGTGTTAATTGGCCACGCATCAATTGAAAACGGAGGTAAATCAAATGTGTATTGGCAACATCCGTTTCGCAATAGTCACGAATTTCAGATAATTTTCCGTTCTTATAAGCATCCCATACTTTACTGCCTTCCATACTCGGTTTGCCAGGGAAACCACATAGTTTAGCCAAGTCATCCAAAGGCACATTAGCACGTCCGTTATACATCGCCATCACTTCCATTAAGTCTAAATGGCGCATGTGATAACGGCTAATATAGTTATTCCATTTAAACTCTTTATCGTCTTCGCCTAAATCCCAGTAACGGCTTGCATTCACGCCATGCACTAAGCCACGATAATTTAAAACAGGCAAATCAAAACCACTGCCATTCCAAGAGATAATTTGCGGAGTGTATTTTTCAATGCCATCGTAAAAACGCTGGATGATTTCTGCTTCGCTGGAACCTTCCTCACCTAGCGTCCAAATACTAAAGTGATCGCCGTAACGCAGTGCACAGGAGATAGCGCAGATACGTTGCTGATATAACGGCAAAAAATCGGTGCCATTTTTTTGCCTCCGTTGATGCAGTGCGATGTTAACCACACCTTCATCTGAGGTGTCAGTTGGGACATCCAACAAGGCACGAATACCTTGTGCATCTGGGATGGTTTTAATATCAAAAACTAATGTAGGTGTCATACTCATAAGGATACAATAAAAACTTAAAACAGAACTAATCAAATAAATAAGTCAAACAAACGCAGTTTGCGTAGATAATGATAAGTTAATCTCAAGCTAACACTTACTATAGTTACACTAGCACTTCCTCACTGGTCGTTTAATCAGCACGTCTTAAGCTTTCTTCATCGACTTTATATAGCCGCGAAGGATTGTGCATTTCATCACCAGAAAACATCATGATGGCATGACATACAAGCGCTTCAGAGTCGGCTGGTGTAAATTTACCAAATCCAAATTTCATATTTCGAATCACCTGCCATGCACCTCGTGGTTCTTCATATTCTGGTTTAGTAAAATTCCGTCTTAGCTCTCCCGTCAGCATGCTCACTAAAGCACCGTCGACATCTTCAGTCATCATCACCCAGCCAACCTCATCCGCGTTCTCTTTTTTTTGTAACTGAAATAAATGCCACTCATCATCGTAAACGAGCTGAATAATACTATGGACAAAACCCGTACTCGGATTCAATGTGAAATAAACGCCCTGATCATCAAGGCTAATGGCTTTGCCATACGTAGGTAAATTAACAACATTCTGCGTCATAAAACCCCATCCACTAGACCCTAGTTCAAGCTGAACTAGCTTAAGTAAAGACAAGCTGAATATTGGCTTAGACCAAGCTAGAAACAAGAGAGGGTTTGCCAGTTAATTAACACTATTAAGGGAGATAGCCGTCTGCGGGGCTACTTTTTCTGCCAAGCCCCTACACTTTCATAATACCAACCACCTTGTGCTTTATCAATCCAGCGCCCAGCAAAAGCATCTTGAATGCTAGCCTCCCATTCTGGGTGACTGTTGGCGACTGCAATTTCTTTGTAGAGCTTACTGCGGTCCGAATTTTCCGAAGCAATCAGCGCATTAATCCCTCGCCTATCTTTTAATGGTGATGCTTTAGCATCGCGTATAGCAATCAAACCATTGCCAGTTAAGCCGATTGCGCCACTTTCATAGTGCGAGGCCAATGCAGTATGCCGTGCTTGCATACTGTTTTTTAATGCATTAATCGCTGGTGTGTTGACTTCTAAGTTTGGTGCCGCATGCACGACGCTCACTGTTAACAACATCAACCCTAAGAAATAGCTTATGAATTGTTTCATACCAAGTTGTTTCATTATTGATTCCTTTTATTTGGTTGCTGTCGCTTCAGTATCGGGTGTTGTAGCCTTCTTCTCTTCATCTTCTATTTGCCACACATCATCAATGATTTGATCAGCCGCCTCTTGGGCTGCAGCTGCGGGGAAATAAATATTAATCGTGACACATGATGTCAACAATCCAAAAAGTACTAGTACTGCTATCTTTCTTGTCATCTTTTACCTTTATAAAGCTACTTTACGATTACTGTTGAATTGCCGTCTGTAATTCGTTTGATGCGGCTTAACAAATCAGTCAAACTGACTTGCTTGTTATAACCATTGACATTCACCGATGGAATGCCACTTCCTTTAACGATTATATACCCCTTAGGCGTTGACGAGACACCACCCATTTCACACATATCACGTCGCAACTTACAACTAATGCCGATCTTATCGTAATTAAAATTATCGAAAAATCGTAAAAATGTACGCTGTAACGCAGCGGCTGTGCCTTCGCCACCTAAGGCAGCAATGTTCTCTACGGCACGTTGCGATATTTTCTTTCGCTGATCGTCCGCACTCGTTTGTAAGGATGCATCAAACTTAACCGCTTTCCAATTTTCCAACTCCAAGCCTTTTACATCACCGTCTAACTTACCCTCAATCACGCCAAAACGATACGTACGTGTTAACTCAGCCAAGTCTAATTTCCGCACAGTCAAATCCGCGTACATGCGCGTCACAACACCTAATGGGTCATCTATTCGTAGGTTCTTCATGCCGACCGTGCCATCGAATACATTAAACGTCATCGCACCATTCATATTCAATTGTTTGTTCGCATAGGTCACCAAAGGTACTTCCCCAGAAATCCGCCCCTCCATTGCAGGCCAGCCCAGTGCAGTACTAAACTGATTAAGGTCGATTGGGATTAAGTCCATCCGCAAATGCCAAAACCAATTTTCACGCAGCCATGCGGCTGAAACATCCTTAAAACTCAATGCGCCATCTAACAAAGGCAATACCAACTCTGGTGCTGTTAATGCATAACGGTTAAGCTCCGCTTTCAATTTTGTCTGACCTAAGGGTAAGTTGAGCAAATAACCATTCTCATACTCAAGGCTAATATTTTGTGGGATATCATAATCCCATGGAATATTGGCATTGACGTGATTAAATGCAAATTTACCATTTTTGTCTTCAATATTCGCATCCATCAGTTTTAATTGAAAATTGGCAGGCTGTGCATCTTTCATCGTAAACTGCCAATTCGCCTTGCCAGAAACAACCAAATTCCCAAAAGCAGATCTTTCTAACACTGGCTTCAGTAACAATGTATACAGACTATAAAAATCAACCTGTTGCGCATTCACTTTCACATCAAACAACTGTTTGGTTTTAGCATCAATCTTGCCCATTGCATGCATTTCCCCGACATCTTTTACCAGCAAGCTGGCATCTTCAACAACAATATCTTTTGTACTTGCATAGCCCTTTGCAGAAAAGGCACTCCCCGCATCGCCAAAATAAAACGGCTCCCAGAACACCTCACCCTCATCCCAATTCAGCTGACCATCCCATTGCCAAACAGCATTCTTTTTCTTTGCGTTAAACTGCAAATCACCAACCAAACCTTCAGCTGCACGCAGGCCTGCTCCATCACTGAAATTAATATCATTGAATAAAATATCAAATGAAAGTTGAGTAGGTTGCTGCATCACATGGGCTGAAAAGGGGGCATTCACAATAGATGAGGTCAACTGACCATCGAAGCAATCAATGTAACCGGCTCGGCCACTAAATAGCGTGCCGCAAACTAATTTAAACTGAATAAAATCAGGTTCAGACTGTGGCTTCACTGTCGCGATTAGGTTGAGTTTTGGCTTTTTACCTTTTAAATCAAGATGGAATTGCGCATCTCTTATCTGACCTAACGGCGAATCAATCGAACCAACACTCACTTGAATACTAGAGACAGCATAAGCCATTTGGCTAGTGAAAAAGAGCGTCGCTAACAGTGGTGTCGACAAAAACTGTTTTATGCTGCTAGCAACCATGATGATGTTAAAGGTAAGCCTAAGCTGGGAACACACCTGTGGAAAGGTAACGGTCACCACGATCACAGGCGATGCTAACAATGACAGAATTTTCGACTGTTTTAGATAATTGCAATGCCGTATACAACGCACCTCCACTAGAGATGCCAGCGAAGATACCTTCTTGTGTTGCGAGTTTACGTGTGGTGTTTTCTGCCTGTTTTTGATTGACTAGCCTAATGTCGTCGACGCGCGCTTTATCATAAATAGAGGGCAAATACGCTTCTGTCCATTTACGTATACCTGGAATTTGTGAGCCCTCTTCTGGCTGCACCCCGATAATCTTAATATTGGCATTTTGCTCTTTTAGAAAACGTGACGTGCCCATAATCGTACCCGTCGTGCCCATACTAGAAACAAAGTGTGTCACCTTGCCTTCGGTATCACGCCAGATTTCAGGACCAGTGCCTTCATAATGTGCTTGCGGATTATCCATATTGCCAAACTGATCTAATACAACGCCCTCACCTTCAGCTTGCATCTTTATGGCAACATCCCGCGCTAGCTCAATACTACCTTCCGTTGGTGTCAGCACCAACTCCGCGCCATAGGCGGCCATACTTTGTCGACGTTCAATACTTTGATTCTCTGGCATGACTAAAATCATTTTATAGCCACGCATCGCCGCCACCATCGCTAGGGCAATACCTGTATTCCCACTAGTCGCTTCAATCAGCGTATCGCCTGGCTGAATATCTCCACGCGCTTCTGCACGTGAAATCATGCTGTGCGCAGGCCTATCTTTAACTGAACCCGCAGGATTATTACCTTCTAGTTTCAGTAAAATGGTATTGCTCGTTTCACCTTGCATCCGTTGCAAAGCCACGAGCGGCGTATTACCAACAAAATCGTTAATTGTTTTTATATTCATAGTTTAAATTATAGCGTTAAAACGCAAGGCGTTCGCTTTTCTATTCCGAATAGCAGTAGTACGTAAAATCACTTCAAGGCTGCTTGATTAAAGCAACGAACCTTAAGCAGCGCTTGCTACCATGAGGTAATTGTAAAAAGACCATATTTAAGATAAGGATGAAACATGAATTGTTACACTCACAATTTTGAAGATGTATTAATTCAACGTGCGTTTGCTGATATTGAGCAAGGCTTTTATGTTAATGTTGGCGCTTTTTTACCCGTTGCCGATAGCAATACTTATGGTTTATATACAAGTAACTGGACTGGCATTGCCATTGAGCCAAATGTATCAGAAGAGCTGCTCAAAATGTGGTGTGAAACCTGCTCTGGAGACGTGTTGTTAGAAAAAGCGGTCAGCAACGAAAGTGGTGATTTAGAGTTTCATGTATTCAACGCTGGACAGATTAGTACAGGGTCTAAGGCATCGGTAGCGTATTGGAAGGAAAATGGTCATGAACCGACTCACGTTAAAACGGTTGCACAGGTCACGCTCAACACCATCATCGAGGCGCAACCTGATATGACTGACTGGCACCTACTTTATATTGATGTCGAGGGCATGGAGTACGACGTACTACAAGGGCTAAACTGAGAAGCACACCGACCATGGACTGTTGTCCTTGAAGCTGTATGGCCAGGTAGCCCCAGACCCAACCATCAGGAATGGGAGCCATACTTACATTGCAAAGGCAATGTACTTGTCTATTTTGACGCAGTCAATCACTATTATGTGGCGCAAGAGCATAAAGAGCTACTCATGCATTTTCAGTTACCGCTTAACGTTTGGGATAACTTCAGGTTCTATAATGAGATAGTGTTGGAATACCAACTCGACCAAGCGCAAGAAGAAATTGCACGCTTGACAGCCAAGCAAGCCGAGCTGGCTACCGTATAGTTATTGAGTGTTTAGCTTTAATAAATAAATAGCATACACAGCACAGGCAGCGAAGCTTATCAACCCAAGTTGTGGCAGCGTCATCCCTAATAACATCCAATCAATAGATGCACAATCCCCAGTGCCTCTGAAGACTAATTTAAGCGCTTTTTCTAACGGAAAATTCTCAAACATATAATCAAAGCCAACTCCGCAATCAGCAATCATGCTCTCTTTGTTTGCTTGCAGATACCAATGCCGAATGGCTACACCGACTCCGCCTAAAGCCGTTAACACTTGTAAGCCTGTGAATACTTTTTTCATGATGCTAGCTGGTCGAATAAAGGCTGCAATCAAAAACAAAATAGCCAAACTCATGAAGATAATCCGTTGAAAAATACAGAGTGGGCAAGGGTTTAACTCATACTGGGTCTGAATCACTAACGCTAAAGTGACAATCAAGAAGCAGCCAATAAAACCTAGTAAATATCCTGTCTTACCGGTTAAAAAAGCGCACAGTTTTTCACACATAAAAATTCCTAATATTTATTATCTTAAATTTGGTCATACAGACTTCGTAATTGCCAAATTATAATAGATAATACAATCTATGGCAGATTATGACAGCTTTAGCTCCCAAAAGATTCCGCAAAAAGTTCTTTCAGTTAGTGAATTAAATCGCTTGGCCCGTGATGTGTTACAGGCAAGGTTTCCATTAAACTGGTTTTCTGGTGAAGTTTCCAACTTCACTCGCGCCAACAGTGGGCACTGGTATTTTTCACTGAAAGATGCTGGCGCACAAGTTCGATGCGTGATGTTTAAAGGCCGTAATAGCTATACCGATTTTACACCTCGTGAAGGCGATAAAATCGAAGCACGCGCAACCGTTACACTATATGAAGCCCGAGGTGACTTTCAACTCACCGTAGAGTCAATCAGACAAGCGGGGCTCGGCGACCTATTTGAAAAATTTGAACAATTAAAACGTCAGTTGCAGCAAGAAGGATTGTTTGAGGCCGCACGCAAACAAGCCATTCCAGCACATGCAAAAACGATAGGCATTGTCACCTCGCCTGATGCAGCGGCTTTACGTGATGTACTCACCACGCTTAACCGTCGCAACCCAAACACAAAAGTCATCATCTACCCAACCCCCGTACAAGGAAAAAGTGCCGCAGCCACAATCGCTGGCACCATTAACAATGCCAATGCGCGGCAAGAAGTCGATACGCTAATTATCTGTCGCGGTGGCGGTAGCATAGAAGACTTATGGCAATTTAATGAAGAGCTTGTTGCGCGTGCGATTGCTAACTGCACCATTCCAACCATTAGTGGCGTTGGCCACGAAACTGATTTTACGATTTGTGATTTTGTTGCAGATAGTCGCGCAGCCACCCCAACCGCTGCTGCTGAATTAGCATGCCAGGATATGGGCCACTTAAAACAGAAATTGAGCAACATTGCGCAACAATTGAACCGTCAGGTAGTATTAAACCTGAATCAGCAGTCACAACGATTAGATTTCTTAGCGCAACGACTTATCTCTCCTGCGCAAAAATTAAAAAATCAAATGGACAATGTGAAACAATTACAAAACCGTCTGAACTATGCAACGCAGCAAGTACTCAACAAACATCAACAGCATTTTAATCGACTAAAAAGCAGTGTAGCGCAGCTTAGCCCTGAAGCGGTGCTATCTAGAGGCTACGCGATTGTTTCTGTCGATAACAAACCATTAACCGATAGTCAGCAAACACATATCGAACAAGCGTTAAACATTCAACTCCATCACGGAAAATTAGAAGCTAATGTCACAAAAAAACTGACCAAGTAATTATGCGGTTTGAAATACTGCATATAAGTAAAAATTTAATAAATGGTTCAACCAATTGCTAAAGCCATCCGTTAATATGGCTTGTTATTTTTAAAATTTGATATTTAAGGACTTTTAATGAAAAAGTTTATTTCCATTTTAGTTGTCTCTCTAGCCTTACAGCTAAGTGGTTGTGCAACGACAACCAAAAGCAGTGCATCGGGTGTAACACGCTCACAATTCTTGGTAATGCCAGCAACACAAATCAACCAAATGTCAGCACAGGTTTACACTGAAACACTATCTGCAGCCAAGAAAAAATTAACGCTGAATGTAGACAAAGCGATGTATAACCGTGTCAATACAATTTCTCAACGTTTGATTGCGCAAGTCGGTGTCTTTAGACCTGATGCAAAAACATGGGCTTGGGAAATCAATGTAGAGAAAAATGATCAAGTGAATGCTTACTGTATGCCTGGTGGAAAAATCATGGTACTTTCTGGCTTGGTTGAAAAAATCAATGCAACTGATGACGAGCTTGCTGCGGTGATTGGTCATGAAATTGCTCATGCGTTACGTGAGCATGGTCGTGAGCGTATGTCGCAAGCTTATGTACAACAATTTGGTTTGCAAGCGTTAGCCGCTTTTGTTGGCAACAGTGCTGGTGCTGGCATTGCCATGCAAGGTGCTAGCTTAGGAAGCCAATTGTTTTTTGCCCTACCTAACGGTCGCGAACAAGAGCGTGAATCAGACCGTATTGGACTCGAACTGGCAGCCCGTGCTGGTTACAATCCCGATGCTGCTATCACATTATGGCAAAAAATGGGTGCGCAGAGCAAAAACGCGCCACCTGAATTTTTAAGCACTCACCCTGCCAGTGAAAACCGTATTGTAGATTTAAAAGCACTAGCGCCAAAAGTACGCCCTTTATACTTGGTAGCAAAACGTAAATAACAAACTACGTTACGTTCACCTAAAACGCGCATATTGGATGTAAGCGTTTTTTTATGTTTTTGGCAGATGCGCGGTTTGCGTTAAAATAGTGCCTTTGTTATTACAAATAAGATTTATATAATCTTTTAAACTACATCATTTATTTGGAAATTCTTATGGACCCACGTCAGAGTATTATCGAAGCCGCTTTTGAAGACCGCGCTAACATCAACCCAGCCAATGCAACAGCAGAAGTTAAGTCTACTGTTGAAAGCGTACTAGCCGATTTAGACTCAGGCACGTTGCGCGTGGCTTCTCGCATCGGCGATACACAAAACTGGGAAGTACATCAATGGTTAAAAATGGCGGTATTGTTATCTTTCCGCTTAGAAGACAATGTGTTGTTAGATGACGGCGTTGCTAAGTACTTTGATAAAGTGCCAACAAAATTTGCTAAGTATACTGAGCAAGATTTTAAAGATGGTGGTTTCCGTGTAGTACCAAACGCTATTACACGTCGTGGTTCATTTGTCGGTAAAAATGCAGTATTAATGCCTTCATACGTAAACATTGGTGCTTATGTAGGCGAAGGCACGATGGTTGATACATGGGCAACCGTTGGCTCATGTGCACAAATTGGTAAAAATGTTCATTTGTCTGGCGGCGTTGGCATTGGTGGCGTATTAGAGCCATTACAAGCTGGTCCAACCATTATTGGTGATAACTGCTTTATCGGCGCACGTTCAGAAGTCGTTGAAGGTGTTGTCGTTGAAGATAACAGCGTGATTTCAATGGGTGTTTACATTGGTCAATCAACTAAGATTTACGATCGTGAAACAGGTGAAGTCACTTATGGCCGCATCCCAGCTGGCTCAGTGGTTGTTTCTGGCAACCTGCCTTCAAAAGACGGTAGCTACAGTCTTTACTGTGCAGTTATCGTGAAGAAAGTGGACGCAAAAACACTAAGCAAAGTCGGCATCAACGAACTATTGCGCGGCATTTAGTTTACAATCTTCATTAAACGGTAAGTGCGCCTTGCACTTGCCGTTTACATGTTTGGTTCGCCCTATTCATGCTCCCATTTATACCGCTCAACCAGCAACTGACGAGCAATTACTGCGTCTTAAATACTAAATATTTATGGAATAAATGGCTTTACATTACAACATCTGGCTCATGCTGCTTTCTTTCATAGCAACTAGTGCTTCCATATTTATGGCCTTTCGGTTTATGGATTCTATTAGCCAGCCTATTGCCAATACCACGACAAAGCTCACCAACGCCACCCACAAGTCATTGCCTATCATTGCAGGCACGGTCATTTGGGGAAATCACGTTTTCACAATACTCAGCACACACACAAACACGAGTCTAAGTATTACTTGGCCACTACTGTTTTCATGGTTATTCGCAATCATAATGGCATTTTGTTTTATCACGATTGCAATTAACCTATCCCCTAAAGCACGCCACTTTATCACCGGTGGCGTTTTGGGTGGCCTTTGCAATACAGGTCTTTTTTATACGAGTTATATCGCGACCACTTATTCACAAAGTATGCTGTTCAACCCATTAATGACAATCGTTGCAACAGCGCTTTCTATTACTGCCGCATCAGTCATTTTAATACTTGCCTATTGGTTAAAAAACTACTCTGGCAAGCGTGATACGTCCGTTAAATTAGCGTTAGCGACTGGTGTTAGCGGTACTATCCTCAGCATTCATTTTATTTTTCATACTGCCTTCTTCTCAGGTCACTCGCTGAACAACCTTGAAATAACCGCGCCTGCAGTGACTTTGAGCTTACTCAGCTTATTGATGATGGTTTGTATGTTTCTTTTACTCTTTGAGCGTTATGGAAAAAACTTCTTTAAACTTGCCGGCGCATTTCGTCCAATATCCGTCAATAAAGTGGATAAGAATAGTCTTATCGATCCGCTAACCAAGTTACCTAACCGCAGAGCATTTGAGTCTCATTTAAGGTCGGCAGAAAAGCGTTGCGTTCGTAATGGGGGTTCGTTCGCCATTGCTTATATTGATTTGGATGCGTTCAAGCCCATTAATGATACTTACGGCCATTATGTTGGTGACACCGTCCTTGTCATGACCGCAGATAGGCTGAACGCAACTATACGTGGCTGTGATTTTGTAGCGCGGATTGGTGGTGATGAATTTGTAGCCATTTTAGAAGAAATTCATTCAGAAGATGATATTCGACCGGTGGTCACGCGCATTGTCACATCGATAAAAGAACCTTACTTAATTGAGCACTTAAATATTGAGCTGTCTTGCTCTGCCGGCATTGCCATTTACCCAAAAGATAACCAAGACAACAAGCTGTTGGTCAATGCTGATGCCGCGATGTATAAGGCAAAAGACCAAGGCAAAAATCAATACAAATTCTATGATGAAGCAATAGAGTCCGCCAATGTCTTAATGAAAAAATTACAACTAGATCTGACTAATGCAGTAAAAAACAAAGAGTTTTCTATTGTTTACATGCCCAAGATTAATTGCAAAACAATGGCTGCCGTTGGTGCAGAGGCGCTTATCCGTTGGAATCACCCAACGAAAGGTGAAATATTACCTAATAACTTCCTGGGTGTTGCAGAACAATGTGGCTTAATTAAAGAAATTAACGACTGGGTAGTCGATGAGTGTTGCCGTGCCCTAGTCAGAGCCAAAGAGGTTGGTTTAGACCTCAAAATTTCCATCAACCTATCCAGTTATCAATTCCGCGACCCTGACCTCGTTCAACAAACAGTCGACACCATTAAAAATCACAATCTGCAACCAAGCTGCCTTTCATTCGAGATTAAAGAGACGGTAGCGGTGAATAACCAAGAACAGTTCAAACACTTACTCAGCACGTTTAAACAAGCTGGCATTAGTGTGGTACTGGATGACTTTGGTTTACTACCTGTAAGCCTGACTTATTTGCTAGAGCTAGACATTGATGAGATCAAGATTGACCACTCATTTATTAAGCAAGTCAACAAAGATAAAGACACGAAAGCCTTGATTGATGCCCTCTTTAAACTCACGCACGCATTAGGTTTCAAAGTAACTGCGGAAGGCATCGAAACGAAGCCACAACAAGATGCCATTATCAAACTCGACTGTGACTTTATGCAGGGCTACTACTTCACCAAGCCCATCAAAGAGTACGATTTGCTCGTGTTATACAAAAAATTACAATACAAACAATTGCAGATTGACTTCGAATCGCCTATTCCAAAATCAAAAAACCAAAAACTAGGTAACAACGACACATTCCATGGCTAGCTGTTAAAATGGCGTTAATTACTTAATGACCCACAAAAACACATGAAACTCTACGGCATCCCTAATTGCAACACCGTCAAAAAAGCCCGCGTTTGGCTAGATAAAAACAACATCGAACACTCTTTTCACAACTTCAAAAAATACGGCATTGATGAAGCAACGATTAGCAACTGGCTCACCCAACAACCTTGGGAAAAACTCGTCAACCGTGCTGGCATGACATGGCGCAAGTTGGAAGATGAAGTAAAAGAAAGCATCACTGATAACAGCAGTGCTTGTGCATTGATGATGGAAAAAACTTCCGTGATTAAACGCCCTATTTTAGAAAAAAATGGTCAAGTGTTGAGCTTAGGCTTTAAAGAAGAGATTTATCAGGAGCTATTCGCATGAGCATAACGTCAAACAAAACATTAAAGTTAACGTTAGATCTATTGGCTAGAGATTCTGTCACTCCTGAAGATAAAGGCTGCCAAGACCTGATGATTTCACGCTTAGAGCCGCTTGGTTTTAAAATCGAGCGTATGCGCTTTGGTGATGTCGATAATTTCTTCGCCCGTCGTGGCACAGAAAGCCCATTGCTTGTATTTGCTGGTCATACCGATGTCGTACCAACAGGCCCACTAGACCAATGGCATACGCCGCCATTTGAACCGACGATTAAAGACGGCATGCTCTACGCCCGTGGCGCAGCGGATATGAAAACTTCACTGGCTGCTTTTATCACTAGCATAGAAGAGTTTATTGCTGAGAATCCAAATCATAACGGTTCTATCGGCTTACTAATTACCGCCGATGAAGAAGCCGCTGCCACGCACGGCACGGTTAAAGTCGTTGAAACACTCAAAGCACGTAATGAGCTGATTGATTATTGTATCGTTGGTGAACCAACCTCGAATCAAGTCGTTGGCGACATGATTAAAAATGGTCGTCGTGGCTCATTAGGATGTTCCTTAACCGTCAAAGGTTTGCAGGGTCATATTGCCTATCCGCACTTAGTTAAAAACCCAATCCATCTAGCCTCCCCTGCTATTAAAGAAATGGTGGAAACCGTGTGGGATGAAGGTAACCCTTACTTCCCACCTACCAGCTGGCAAATCAGCAATATCAATGGCGGTACAGGTGCAACCAATGTCGTGCCAGGTGAACTAGAGATTATCTTTAACTTCCGATATTGCCCTGAATATAATGGCGAAGGCAGTACAGAAGCCAACCTCAAATCACGCGTGTTAGCGATCTTAGATAGCCACGAATTAGAATACGACATCAAGTGGGAACATAACAAAAGCTTTATCACACCTGAAGGCGCACTCTCTAGCGCCATTAGCGCCGCGATTAAACATAGCTACAATATGATCCCAGAGTTGTCGACAATAGGCGGCACATCAGATGGACGTTTCATTGCGGACATCAGCAAAGAAGTGGTTGAATTTGGCCCACTCAACAAAACTATTCACAAACTCAATGAATGCGTCGACCTAGACTGTATGGAGCCATTAAAAGAAACTTATAAGAAAACCATGGAAATCCTACTAGGAAACGGTGCATAAGATGGCAAACACATTATCAATGGAGCTATCAACCATACGCGACTGGATTCGCTACGCCGTCAGCCAGTTTGAAGTATCCGATATTTTTTACGGCCACGGTGCAGATAATAGCTATGACGAAGCCGTCTGGCTCATCATGAGTGGTTTGCACTTACCAATGGATATGCTAGAAAATTTTCTAGATGCCAATATCACATCAACAGAACGTGACCACCTTGCCAACTTAATCGAACAACGTGTCACCAACCACACACCAACCGCCTACTTAGTCAAAGAAGCATGGCTACACGACTTTAAATTTTATGTGGACGAACGCGTACTGATACCGCGTTCTTTTATCGCCGAGTTACTACTTGATGACAGCCTCACCCCTTGGATTGAATTCCCAGAAATGGTGGAGAGTGCAGCAGACCTTTGCACAGGTAGTGGTTGTTTAGGCATCTTACTCGCGCATGCGTTCCCAGATGCAACCGTCGACGTCATCGATATCTCACCCGATGCAATAGACGTCAGCAATATCAACATCGCCAACTATGGCCTAGAAGAACAAATCACCGCTATACAATCGGATATGTTTACCGCATTAGCGGGTAAAACTTACGATGTATTGATTAGCAATCCACCTTACGTAGACGCACCTAGCATGGCGGCACTACCAACGGAATACCGCAATGAACCGCAACTAGCTTTAGGTAGTGGCGTGGATGGTTTAGACCACACGCACACTATCCTACGTGAGGCGGCTAATTACCTAACGGATGAAGGTGTGTTGATAGTCGAGATTGGGCATAACAGGGAGGCGTTACTGAAGACTTATCCCGCAGTAACATTCGTTTGGTTAGATACTAGTGCTGGCGATCAGTTTGTTTTTTTACTCACCAAAGCACAACTACTGGCTATTGAAGCAAGCAGCTAAACCTAACTTCTAATACGTCTGTTCTTAGGCGGCTTTCTTTTCGGTGCGGTTGTTGCGCGTGGTTTTCTTTTAGCGACAGGCTTGCCATCCGCGGTTTTTCCTTGAGGTGGGTGCTCTAATACGCCGCCTCTGCGTTTACGCACTTTCGGTGTAAATACAGTGGTCGCCTTATCTCTTTCGCGTTGATTCAACTGTCTTGGCGGTGCTTTTGGCACTTCTAAACCCGCCCATTCCATTAGGCCAATCACTTGTTTGGCTTCTAGCTTCAACATGCCACCACGTTTCACACGTGATGGTAATGTGACCGGACCAAAGCGGACGCGCATTAAGCGGCTGACTGGCATTTGGAAGGCTTCGAATAAACGACGCACTTCGCGGTTACGGCCTTCGCGTAGAATCACTTGATACCAGTGGTTAGAGCCTTCACCACCTTGTGCGGTAATCACATCAAAAGCGGCAGGGCCATCTTCTAGCTCAATGCCTTGCGTGAGCATTTCCATTTGCTCGTCGGTCAATTCACCAAAGACACGTACTGCGTACTCCCGTTCCACTTCATAGCGTGGGTGCATAAAGTGATTGGCTAGTTCACCTGATGTGGTAAAGATTAATAAGCCAGAGGTATTCATATCCAAACGGCCAATGGCAATCCATTTAGCGTCTTTGATTTTTGGCAGTTTATCAAACACACTGGCGCGGCCTTCTGGGTCTGATGCACTGACGATTTCATCATCAGGCTTATGATAGATTAAGACTTGCGGTAGCTCTGGTGTGAAAGAGAGTCGAACGACGCGATTATCAACGCGAACTTCATCATATTTGCTGACACCAACGCCCAATTGCGCTACTTCATCATTGACCAATACACGACCACTTTCAATCAGTGTTTCCATATCACGACGCGAACCCATGCCTGCCATCGCTAATAGTTTATGTAACCGTTGCGTTGGTTCTGGCGTGTCACCCTCTACAGGCGCTGGCCTACGTGGGGCGGGCTTGTCTTGTGGTTTTTTAAACGGTCTGGCCATAGGAACTACTTATTAATCGATAAGTGTGTAATTTTACAGCAACAAGTCTATTCCAACTAAAGATTCTAACCCTAGTGGCTAAAGAAAATTAAACATAGTAATTAACTATTGAGAGGAACTTCACTTTGAGAGAAATCTTCAAATGGCGGCAACTCAGCGAGTGAGCGTAAATTGAGGTCATCTAAAAAATGTTTCGTCGTAGCATAAAGGGACGGTCTACCGGGCACTTCTCGCTGTCCAACCACATCCACCCAATCACGTTCCACCAATTGACGCATGACATTTGGATTAACTGCTACGCCGCGAATCTGTTCAATATCGCCACGGGTCACAGGCTGACGATAAGCAATAATTGCCAACGTTTCCATCACAGCGCGTGAATATCGCGGCTGGCGTTCTGGATTCAATCGTGCAATAAAGGCACTCAACTCAAGCTTAGCTTGAAAGCGATAACCTGTCGCCACTTGGATTAAGTCTAAGGTTCTATCTTCCCAGTCTTGCTTGAGTTCATCGAGCAACATGCGTAATGTTGCCCTCTCCATGCGGCCAGCAAACAGCTTAAGCATGTCATCCAAGCTTAATGGCTCGCCTGCTGTGAGCAAAGCAGCTTCTAGGATGTCTTTCATTTCCGCCACGTTTTCAGGCTCTCTCATTCGACATTACTCGCTTGCAAATAAATGATTGAAAATGCGACTTGCTGGGTGATTTTAATCAAGCCTTCTTTGGCTAGTTCTAGAATGGCTAAAAAGTTAACGACGAGCTTAGGCAAGCCAGCTGTTTCGAAATCAAACAATTCAGAAAACTCACACATGCCTCCAACTTGTAAGCGGCGTAACACCAAGCTCATGTGTTCGCGTACAGAAAGTTCGGCACGACCAAGTTGGTGATTTGAATTTAATTTAGCGCGTTTAACAACATTTTTCCAAGCTTCCACCAGCGCATCCACATCAACCTCAGGCGGTTTAATCTCGGCAATGTGTTGGTAGTAAGCATGCGCGACTTGAAATCCCTCACCCACTTTAGGCATTTCATCTAGACGCTGCGCGGCTAATTTAATCGCCTCATACTCCATCAAGCGTCTCACCAATTCAGCACGTGGGTCATCTTCCTCTTCAACTTCCGCTGGCGTCGGTAGCAACATGCGTGACTTAATCTCAATCAACATGGCAGACATCAGTAAATAATCTGCCGCCAGCTCTAGATTAATGGCTCTCATTTTGTCAACATAGCCCATATACTGCACAGTCAGCTTTGCCATGGGAATGTCTAAAATATCGAGATTGTTCTTGCGGATAAGGTAAAGCAACAAGTCTAAAGGGCCTTCAAAAGACTCCAAATAGACCTCTAAGGCATCAGGCGGAATATATAAATCCAGCGGCAGCTCGGTAAGCAGCTCGCCATTGATTCTAATCTCCGATGTGGTTACTAACAAATGAATCCTTCAAAGAATCGCCATTACAATAAACCACATCATATAGCACTTTAGTCAAAGTTAAAACACTAAATATGCTAAATACAGCTACCCAAGATGAATTATCTAACTATAATCCAAACCCATTGCATCACGCACATCACGCATGGTCTCACGTGCTACCTTGCGGGCTTTTTCATTACCTTCAGCGACGATATTTTTAACCAATGAAGGGTCTTCTGTATATTGCGCTGCACGTTCTTGCATCGGCTTCAGCTCTTTCAATACTCCATCAATCACAGGTTGCTTACATTCGATACAACCAATGCCACCTGATTTACAACCAGCTTGCACCCAGTCTTGCACGCTGTCATCTGAGTAAATCTCATGCAATTGCCATACTGGGCAATTCGCTGGGTCACCCGGATCAGTCCGACGTACACGTGCTGGATCGGTCGGCATGGTTCTAATTTTTTTGGTCACCTCATCGGGTGATTCGCGTAATGAAATCGTATTGTTATATGACTTAGACATCTTCTGCCCGTCTAAGCCTGGCATTTTAGAAGCAGGTGTTAACTTATATTCAGGCTCTAACAAGATAATTTTACCACCACCCTCAAGATAGCCGAGCAAACGTTCTTTGTCGCCCATGCTGAGGTTCTGTTGCTCCTCTATCATGGCGCGTGCTGACTCTAGCGCCTCATCATCACCGCTTTCTTGGCGGGCATTTCGCATTTCTTCATATAATTTAGCGCGCTTTTTGCCGAGCTTTTTAATCGCTTCTTTGGCTTTATCTTCAAAGCCAGCCTCTTTACCGTAAACGTGGTTAAAGCGACGTGCGATTTCTCGTGTCAATTCAATATGTGGGATTTGATCCTCGCCTACTGGCACTTGTGTCGCTTTGTACATCAAGATGTCAGCACTTTGTAGTAATGGATAACCTAAGAAACCATAAGTGGCTAAATCTTTACCAGATAGTTTTTCCTGCTGGTCTTTATAAGTCGGCACACGTTCTAACCAACTCAGCGGTGTAATCATCGAAAGTAAAGTATGCAGTTCTGCATGCTCAGGTACTTTTGACTGGATAAACACGGTGGCGCTAGATGGATCCACACCTGCAGCCAACCAGTCAATGACCATTTCCCACACGCTTTCTTCGATAATTTCAGGCGTGTCGTAATGCGTGGTTAACGCATGCCAATCCGCAACGAAGAAGAAGCATTCATGCTCGTGTTGCAGGCGTAGCCAGTTTTTCAGCACGCCATTGTAATGTCCAAGATGTAAATTGCCTGTTGGGCGCATGCCCGATAAAACGCGTTCGACCGCCATGTAGTAACCTAGTGTTTAAGTGTGTTGATAAATATAACGTTATTATAGAAAGAATGATTAAGCAAAGATGCTTAAAATCAATTGTGCGAAAAACCCAATGATAGGTGAAATGATTTTACCTAGTATGCCTGTAAACATTAAGGCAATTAAAATCACAAATCCATAGCGCTCTACCTGAGAAAGCTTAGTAGCTAAATGCATTGGCAATAAGCTAACGGCAATACGTCCACCATCCAGCGGTGGCAGCGGCAATAAGTTCAATACCATGAGCACCAAGTTAATCATAATGCCAATCTTACTCATCTCTATTAAAAAGAATCCTACCGAGCCTGAAGTGCTACTTGCATAATTCAGCACTAGCGTCCAACAAATCGCCATCAGGAAGTTAGAAGCGGGCCCTGCAGCAGCCACCCATAACATGTCTTTTTTAGGGTTGCGTAAATTAGCAAAATTAACTGGAACTGGCTTCGCCCAACCGAATAAAATACCGCCCAGCATTAAGGTTAAAGCTGGCAGTAAAATGGTCCCAACTGGATCAATATGCTTAAGCGGATTAAGCGTAATACGGCCCATTTTTTCTGCGGTTAAATCACCAAAGTATTTCGCGGCATAACCGTGCGCGGCTTCATGCACGGTAATGGCAAATATAATAGGCAGTGCCGATACAGCAATTTTTTGTACTAAAGTCGGTTCCATTTTTTACTCTTTATATTTACAACCCAAATGGCGATGCATCAGCAACGCCTTCTCTAATGAGTTGTGGCGTTTTATCGGTTAAATCAATCACCGTCGTAAAGCCAAGATGGGAAAGTTCAGAGTCTATCACCAAATCCAACTGATACTCTAATCGCTCACGGATATCCCAAGCCACGTTCATCGGCTCTTCTTCATCCGAAATTTGCAAGGTCATACTCAACATCGGCTCACCTAGCTCGTCTAATATAGCTTGCACCACATTGTGGTCAGGTACGCGAATACCAACGGCACTGCGTTTAGGGTGTTGCAAACGACGTGGTACTTCTCGCGTTGCATTCAATATAAAAGAGTAAGCACCAGGGGTATTGGCTTTTAGTAAGCGAAACTGAGCATTATCGACTTTGGCATAATTGGCTAGCTCGCTAAGATTGCGGCAGATTAAAGTAAACAGTTGTTTGTCACTGACTTGCCGTATCTGGCGAATACGGTCTTGCGCCGCCCTATTCCCCAACATACATCCTAGCGCATAGCTAGAGTCGGTCGGGTAAGCAATCACACCACCCGCTTGTAAGATTTCAACCGTATGCTTAATTAACCTTGTTTGTGGGTTATCTGCATTGATTACAAAATACTGAGCCATAATTCAGTCGCGCGCTTAGTTCAGCGCCTTTGCCTCTTCCCAGTCTTGCCATACTGGTGCGCAGTTAGTTGGTAAATCTTGAATACGCCCCATTGGCATAAAAGACATCCCTGGCCCATGAAAATCAGACCCTAATGAGGCTTTTAAACTAAATCGGTGAGCGATCATTGCAAATTGTTGATATTGAGGCGGGTTATGACTGCCAGTCACCACTTCAATGGCTTCTCCACCGAGCATTCTAAACTCATGCATGAGTAAGTGTAAGTTAGTTCTGCCTAAATCATACCTCCCTGGGTGTGCAATCACAGCAGTGCCGCCACTATCTTTAATTAAGGTAATCGCTTCCTCTAAAGACATCCATATATGGTTAACAAAGCCGGGCTTCCCTTTGACCATATACTTTTTAAAGACTGTTTTAATATCTTTAACATGCCCAGCTTTAACCAAATAACGAGCGAAGTGACTGCGCGTCACTATACCGGTACCAGCAATCGCTTTCGCGCCTTCTAAACAACCAGTTATCCCCGCTTCTTCTAGCCCTTTGGCAATAATTGCTGCGCGTTCCAAACGACCTTGTCGCACGGTAGCCAGCTTATCTTTGAGTGGCGCAAATTCGGGATTCACTTTTAAACCAACGATATGTAAGGTGCGATTCTTCCAAGTCACAGAAATTTCAACGCCATTAATAAACTGCATCCCTAGCTGCTTAGCGGCCACACGCGCACGCGCTAAACCACCCATATCGTCATGATCCGTGAGCGCCATCACCTTCACCCCTTGCTCGTGCGCATAGGAAACCAACTCCTCTGGTGAGTACATCCCATCAGAAATGGTAGAATGGCAGTGTAAATCGATTGTTGCAGGCATGGAGAAAAACGCTTAGCAGAAGTGTATATTACCTATTTTATAACAAAATATGATGATTGGTTGGGTGAAACATCGCTGAACTAACCTTTAATGCACAATCTACGATAAAATCGACCAATCGTTTGTGTGGTACAAACAATTAATGAAGTTGTTACCTAGAAAGAAAAAGAGAAAGTAAGCATGAAAGTTTTTTTTGATTTATTCCCAGTTATCTTGTTTTTTGTTACTTTCAAGCTATCTGACATTTTTATCGCGACCGCTGCTGCCATTGCCGCAACGATTGCCATGATTATCTACAGCAAAGTACGTCATGGGAAAGTAGAGAAAATGCTGATGATTAATGGCCTTGTGATTTCAATATTGGGCGGCATCACCTTACTACTCCATGATAGGACCTTCATTATGTGGAAACCAACTGTACTGTACTGGCTGTTTGCTGGCGCACTATTTATTTCAAATGGTTTTTTTAAGAAGAATTTAATTCGACAAATGATGGGGAAAATGTTGAATCCACCAGCAGCCGTTTGGAACAAACTTAATCTCGTGTGGGTTATCTTTTTAATCGCGCTTGGCTTTCTTAACATCTATGTATTTAAAAATTATAGTGAAGACACTTGGGTTAACTTCAAGCTATTTGGCGTAACCTCGATGATGTTTGTTTTTATGATGGCGCAAACCTTCATGTTAAAAGACTACTTAATAGAGGAGCCTGAAGCAGGCTCGTCAAATATAGAGTCCTCTAAAGAAAGGAAGGAATAACCATGTGGTACACCATTATGGCGGAGGATGTGCCGAACAGCCTTGAGAAACGCATGCAAGCGCGATCAGAACACTTAGCTAGACTCACAGCATTACAAGGTGCTGGCAGGTTAATGCTGGCAGGCCCATTCCCTGCTATTGATAGCAATGATCCCAGTCCTGCAGGCTTTTCTGGCAGCTTAATTGTTGCAGAATTTAACAATTTAAACGAGGCAAAAGCCTGGGCTGATGCAGACCCATATTTCAACGCTGGCGTTTATAATCACGTTATAGTCAAACCTTTTCGCAAAATGCTACCCTAAATACAGAGCCCAATCATGATGAATTTAATTGATACGATTAGAGAAAGGCTCTCGGTGTTGAGCCCAATCACCCTAGAAATTGAAGATAACAGTACTGCTCACGCAAGGCACAAAGGGAACAACGGTGGCGGCCACTTCAATCTTAAAATAGCTAGCTCGCATTTTTCGCAAAAATCGCAGATAATGCGACATCGATTAATTTATCAGGCACTAGGTGACTTAATGCCGCAACAAATTCATGCTATAAGCATTATTGCAATTTCACCAACTGATCCCAACTAACAGTAGTAATACTTTTTATACACTTAAGGAAGCTCATGAAATTGAAACAATTATTAATCACAATAGCATCCCTTACTGCCATTGCATTAACACCAGTAGCTCAGGCAGCGGACGCTGCAACCGTTAACGGAAAACCAATTAAGCAATCATGGGTTAATTTCATTATAAAAGATGCCAAAGCACGTGGGCAAAAAGGCGCTGGCTTAGAAAAAGCAGTGCTTAACGAGTTAATTGGCTCTGAATTAGCGTATCAGGAAGCATCAAAAAATGGTTTTGATAAAAAAGCAGACATTACCACTGCTGCAGAAATCGGGAAACGTAAACTCGTTGTGAATGCATTTTTAGCGGACCATATGGATAAACACCCTGTTTCAGATGCCGATATGAAAAAAGCATATGAGCAATACAAAAAAGAGATGGGCGATAAAGAGTATAAAGCGCAGCACATTCTTGTTAAAACGGAAGCAGAAGCTGCAGATATTTTGGCTAAATTAAATAAAGGTGATAATTTTTCGAAACTTGCAAAAGAGAAATCACTCGACCCTGGCTCAAAAGTTAAAGGTGGCGATTTAGGCTGGTTCCCATTAGCTGGTATGGTTAAACCATTCAGCGATGCTGTTTCCTCACTTAAAAAAGGTACTACTGTAGATGCGCCAGTACAAACACAATTCGGCTGGCACATCATTAGACTAACGGATAGTCGCGCAACGAAGGTGCCACCTTATGCAAAAGCTAAAGAAGGTTTGAAACGAACACTACAACAACGTAAACTTGAAAAATTGATGTTTGGTTTAAAAGAAAAAGCGAAAATTGTAGTGCTAGGCAAATAAACCATTTTCCATCGTTTAAAAAGGCTTGCAATTGCAAGCCTTTTTAATTGGCGTCACATTGACATAGGTCACACATGTTTCTAGACATCATTTCAACATCTATGTAATAATAAGAACTATTCTTATTCGCATCAATAAAATTATACATGAGCCTGCTATACAACTTAAAATCTGGTGACTTTGCTACCATCAGTGGTATTAATACTGCAACAGCAGAGCAATCGCTCTACCAACGTCTGATGGCCTTAGGTTTTCGTGTCGGCAAACAAATTAAAGTCATGCGAAAAGCCAGCTTCAACGGCCCACTACATGTTAGAATCGGTTCAACTGACATTATCTTGCGTGAGTCTGAAGCCAAGCTCATTAAAATTTCACACTAGCTCCTCATCACACCGTTAGCATAAGCATTCAGCTGAATAGTTAAATCACCATGAAAAGAATTGCCTTACTTGGCATGCCGAACACAGGCAAATCCACCCTATTCAACCGCTTATCAGGCGCATCTGCACGAGTCGGCAATTGGCCTGGCATTACCGTTGATTTAATGAGCGCAAAAGTCTTAGTCGGCGTTCACATCGCTGAACTGATTGATTTACCAGGCTTATATGATTTACACGGGTTCTCAGATGATGAACAAGTGGTTCGCCACTTTTTAAGAAACAACGAAGTTGATCTAGTACTCATCGTACTTAACTCAACGCAAATCGACCGTCAGTTGTCATTAGCCTTGCAAATCCGCAACTTAGGTTTACCTGCCGTACTCGTGCTTAATATGCAAGATGAAGCAAAACGCGCTGGCATCACGTTCGACATTGAGAAAATGGCTGACAAAATCAGCATGCCAGTATTGCGACTCAGCGCAAAATATGGTGATGGCTGCCCAGCTTTACTCCAAAAAGCAGCAGAAGTGATTGACCAACAGGCTGAACAAGTCAGTGCTACCGACATTGCAAAACGCTTAGAGGCTGACAATCAAATCGATGCCGAAATGCAGGCCATCGTTGAGCAGTCCGTACAAATACCGACCACATTAAACAATGACACCACAGACAATATTGACAAGGTTTTATTGCATCCGTGGCTAGGTCTACCCATTTTCATTTTGGCGACCTTTTTACTATTCCAATTTATTTTCACCGTCGGTGCGCCGCTTCAAAATACCATGGCATGGTTATTTAACATTACGCGCACGAATATCCTTGAGCCCTTATTGTCGTCAGCCCCGACTTGGTTAAATGGCTTGCTCCTTGATGGCATTTATAACGGGGTCAGCACAGTAGCGGCCTTTGTACCAATTATCGTTTTATTCTTCTTGGTCATGAGCATGGTCGAAGATAGCGGCTATCTATCCCGTGCCGCCTTCTTAATGGATGCCTTTATGGCAAAGCTTGGTTTAGATGGTCGTGGTTTTGTCATGGTGCTGATGGGCTTCGGTTGTAATGTGCCTGCGCTAATGGGTACACGTGTGATGCGCTCTAAAGGCATGCGCTTATTAACCATGTTGACGATTCCGCTTTCACTATGCTCTGCACGTTTACAAATATTCATTTTCATGATTGCCGTACTCTTTGAGCCTAGCCAAGCGGCTTGGGTCATGTTCTCGCTCTATATGATGAGCTTATTCACCATCTTTTTAACGGCCATTTTATTTAAAGGTCGTTTTGAAAATAACGAACCATTCATTTTGGAATTACCACCTTACCGTTTCCCCACTTCTCGCCAAATCTGGCTACGTGGCTGGCAAGAAGTAAAACACTTTTTAGTGCGCGCCTCTAAATTCATTATCTTTGGTGTAGTAATGGTTTGGTTGCTGACCAACTTCCCAAGCAACATGCCTGTCGCCAGCGAAGGCACTTATGCTGGTATGATTGGTTCATTCTTCGCACCATTGTTAGACCCCATTGGCATCGACACCAAGCTGGCCATCGCATTGATTTTTGGCTTCGTAGCAAAAGAAATCGTTGTCGGTTCGCTCGCAGTCATCTACGGCTTGCAAGGCGATGCCTTAATGGCGCAAATGGCGGGTAACTTAGACTGGGTGCAAGGCATGAGCTTTATGCTGTTCAGCCTCATTTACACACCGTGCCTATCGACTATTGCCACGCTTAAAAGCGAGTCTAAAAGCAGCGGCTTTATGTGGTTATCTATCGTTTGGTCACTTTCTCTAGCATGGTTCATCAGTTTTGTGTTTTACCAAGGTGCGCGCGCTTTAGGCTTTTAGCCGTTTTTATCAACATGAGTTCCTGATATTAAGCCTGCTTTCTGATAAAATAGTGGTTTGCATTTTTAATTAAAATCACATTGCTCTCCATGTCAAATCAAGCAAACTTTTTAAGCCTTCGCGGCAGCGCTGCCCTCTCTCAATTTCGTTTAGATAAACTCTATGCTACGCTTAAAATAGCAGCGCCTAGCATTCAGCATGTTTATGCGGAATTCATACACTTTTCCTTTAGCGAAGAACCACTCAATGCTAATAAGCAAAAGACGCTCACGCAAATCCTAACTTATGGTCCAAGTAGCCAAACAGAATCGCCAGATGGCGAACTTTTTTTAGTAATTCCACGTATCGGCACGATTTCACCGTGGGCTTCTCGCGCAACTGACATTGCCAATAATTGTGGTTTAGACAGCCTGCTACGATTAGAACGCGGCGTTGCTTATTATGTTACGACTAACAATGGCAAGGCTTTGAGCCATCAAGAACATGCTGCTTTTACTGCTGCTATACAAGATCGCATGACAGAAACAATTGTCAATGATTTGCAAGATACAGAAAAGCTCTATCACCATGCAGATCCAAAACCGCTCAGTAGCATTGATATTTTAGGCGGCGGTAAAGCAGCGCTTGAAACAGCGAACAATGATATGGGCTTGGCGTTGTCACCTGATGAAGTCGACTACTTAGTTGAAAACTACATCAAGATGGATCGCAACCCGACCGACGTTGAACTCATGATGTTTGCACAAGCGAACTCAGAACATTGCCGTCATAAGATTTTCAATGCCGACTGGGTGATTGATGGCGTGCAGCAAGAAATCTCACTGTTTGGCATGATTCGTAACACGCATAAATTAAATCCAGGTCACACTGTTGTGGCCTATTCGGACAACTCTTCGATTGTTGCTGGACAAAAAACAAAACGCTTCTACCCGACAGTGGGCAATGTTTACGGCTCAGTAGAAGATGAGATGAACTACTTGATGAAAGTAGAAACGCATAACCACCCAACGGCTATTTCACCGTTCGCAGGTGCTGCTACAGGTGCTGGTGGTGAGATTCGTGATGAAGGTGCAACAGGTATTGGCTCTAAACCTAAAGCAGGCTTAACTGGCTTTTCAGTTTCTAACTTAAACCTGCCGAATCTGAAACAGCCTTGGGAAATACCCTACGGCAAACCGAGCCGCATCGCTGATCCATTACAGATCATGCTAGAAGCGCCCTTAGGTGGCGCCGCCTATAACAATGAGTTTGGTCGCCCAAACATTGCGGGTTACTTCCGCACCTTCGAATTAACGGTAAAAGATAGCAAAGGCAACCCCGAAGTCCGTGGTTACCATAAACCCATTATGCTTGCAGGTGGTGTTGGTAATATTGCAGATGATCACTCATTTAAAGACAAAATTCCTGATGGCGCGGCATTGATTCAATTAGGCGGCCCAGCCATGCTAATTGGCTTAGGCGGCAGTGCTGCATCAAGCATGGATACTGGTTCAAACACCGAAAATCTAGACTTTGATTCTGTGCAACGTGGCAATCCAGAATTGCAACGCCGTGCGCAAGAAGTCATCGATCGCTGCTGGCAAATGGGTTATGACAACCCTATTATCAGTATTCATGATGTTGGTGCTGGTGGTATTTCGAATGCCTTCCCAGAGCTGGTTAACGATGCTGAAGTCGGCGCTATTTTCCAATTACGTGATGTGAATAATGAAGAGCCTGGCATGAGCCCGCTTGAGTTATGGAGTAACGAAGCGCAAGAACGTTATGTATTAGCCGTAGAACAAAAAGATTTGCCACTATTTAAATCACTTTGCGAACGTGAGCGCTGCCCTTTCGCAGTGGTCGGCGTGGCAACAGCAAAACGTCATTTAACCGTAGAAGATACGCATTTCGATAACAAGCCAGTCGACATGGACTTGAGTGTGTTGTTAGGTAAACCACCTAAAATGACACGCGATGTGAAAAGCGTGAGCAAACCACTCACAGCATTTGATACGAGCAAGCTCGACATCAAAGAAGCCGCTGACCGTGTCTTGCATTTACCCGGCATAGCAGACAAAACATTCCTCATCACCATTGGTGACCGCTCTGTCACAGGCTTAATCGCACGCGATCAAATGGTTGGTCCTTGGCAAGTGCCAGTAGCTGACGTTGCCGTGACTTGTGCAGGATTTGAAACTAATGAAGGTGAAGCTTTTGCCATTGGCGAACGCGCACCATTAGCACTGATTGATGCGCCTGCTTCTGGCCGCATGGCGATTGGTGAATCGATTACCAATATTGCGGCAAGCTTGATTAGCGAAATTGGCAATTTAAAGCTATCTGCAAACTGGATGGCACCAGCTGGCCACGAAGGTGAGGATGCTGCGTTATTCAAAACTGTGAAATCGGTTGGTATCGACTTGTGTCCTGCCCTCGGCATCAGCATTCCGGTTGGTAAAGACTCCATGAGCATGAAAACCATATGGGAAGATGCTGGCGAAAAGAAAGCGGTGACTTCACCGATCTCATTAGTCGTGACCGTATTTGCCAATACGCTAGATGCTCGTAAAACATTAACGCCACAGTTGAGAACAGACTTGGGCGAATCTAGCCTGATTTTAATTGACTTAGGCAATGGTAAAAACCGCATGGGTGGTTCTGCGCTCGCGCAAGTGTATGGTCAAATTGGCGATACAGCCCCTGACGTGGATAACCCAGCGCAATTAAAAGCCTTCTTTGAGCAGATTCAAGCACTTAACAGCGATGGCAAATTGTTGGCTTACCATGACCGTAGTGATGGCGGCTTATTCTCAACCTTAACTGAAATGGCTTTTGCAGGGCATTGTGGCCTAGAGTCAGACATTAGTGCACTAAATGGTGACTTTGCTAGCGCCTTATTCAATGAAGAGTTAGGTGCTGTCGTACAAGTCCGTCGTGCAGAGGTGGATACGGTGTTAGCGCAATTAAATAGCACCGTAAATGATTGTGCGCACCTTATCGCACAAGTAACTACTGCGAATGAAATTAGCATTAAAAAAGGCGGTGTTACCTTTATGAATAGTCGCATCAACTTGCATCGCATGTGGTCAGAAACCACTTATCACATGCAAACACTGCGTGATAACCCAGTTTGTGCGCAAGAAGAATACGATCGCATCTTGAATGATGCAGACGCTGGCATCAAGCCTGAATTATCGTTCGATATCAATGACAACGTTGCCGCGCCTTATATCAATACAGGTGTACGCCCGAACATGGCAATCTTGCGTGAGCAAGGTGTTAACGGCCAAACCGAAATGGCCGCGGCTTTTGATCGTGCTGGCTTTAACAGTGTAGACGTTCACATGAGCGATGTGATTAGCGGTAAAGTATCGCTATCCGAGTTTGCGGGTCTTGTGGCCTGTGGCGGCTTCTCATACGGAGACGTACTTGGTGCTGGTGAAGGCTGGGCAAAATCTATTTTATTCAATGCGTTGGCCCGTGATGAGTTTAGTGCTTTCTTTGATCGCAAAGACACCTTTGCGCTGGGTGTGTGTAACGGCTGCCAAATGATGAGCAACTTACACAGCATAATTCCTGGTGCTGATCATTGGCCACATTTTGTGCGTAATAAGTCAGAACAGTTCGAAGCACGCTTCTCTATGGTGGAGATTTTAGAATCAGCATCCATCTTCTTTAAAGGCATGGCTGGTAGTAAAATGCCAATTGCTGTGGCACATGGTGAAGGTTATACTGAATTTTCTGATAAAACCGATGTCTACGGTGTGTTAGCGAACAATCTTGCCACGGCAAGGTATATTGACCACACGTCAACCCCGACAGAGACTTATCCGTTTAACCCTAATGGTTCACCACAAGGTTTAACAGGATTTACAACCACAGATGGGCGTTTTAGTATTATGATGCCTCACCCGGAACGTGTGTTTAGAGCGGTGCAGCATTCATGGCACCCTGATGACTGGCAAGAAGATGGCCCTTGGATGCGGATGTTCCGTAATGCAAGGCAATTCGTAGGATAGTGTTTTCTAACAAAAAAACACGATAGATAGTTTTTTGATAATAATGATTTATTTTGGAGAATCACACGATGCAATGGATTAAAATAGCTTTACTAACATGTGCTTTATGCTTATCTTTTAACGCGGCTGCAATGACAGACGATGAAGAAGCTGTATGGCGTGATGGCCTAACAGATGGTCATATTGAAACAGTCAAACAATATGTCGACGCTGATGCAACTGTTGTGAATGAGAAGATATTTGGTTGGAGCCCATTGCAAATGGCAACAAACGGACATCACTTAGATATCGTTAAATACCTGCTCTCAAAAGGAGCTAAGATTGACTATATGCACCCAACTGCAGAGCATACTGCATTCCATTTAGCAGCATTGAGCGGCGATACAAAAATGATGGAATTATTAGAAAAATCCGGTGCTGATGTCAACGTTAAACTGCGGAACGACTTTTCACTTATTCAATATTATCGTGATGAAAACAACACGAAGATGATTGAATTCTTAACGAGTTTAGGTGTGAAAGATGACGGCTGTAAAAGCGAATACTGCTAATCAGCACTGTGACTTGTGTCACACATACTAATCATAAAGACAGGGTTACAATGGTGTTTTAATCGTAACAATATAAAGTAGGATTAAAACACCATGACCCCAACATTACTAATTGCACTGATTAGACGTATTGGCTTCATAGCAACGATTTTACTATCGGCTTTACTTTCTTATTCGGCACATGCTGCTGAAACAAACACCGCAAATCAACACCAAAAAATTCACACTCGCATCCTAGCTGCGTCATGCGCTGCGTGTCATGGTACACAAGGCAATAGCCGTAGCATCACACCGGCACTTGCTGGTTTAGATGCAACATACTTCTCCACCAAAATCCTTGCTTTTAAAAACAGAAGCCGAACCAGCACAGTCATGCACTACCATGCACTAGGCTTAACCGCTGATGAAATTGAACAGCTCTCTCATTACTTTTCACAGCAAGAGCGCATCCCAACACTTAGCCCTGCACCGCAAACAGCGGGGAAACCTACCCAGATGACGGACCTCTTAGAACCCGATTACCCTTGGTACGAAGTTAACTTCTTAAGTTACGAGTCTAAGCGTGTGCCTGATGTACATGTGATTGGTGACAGCGTAGCAGTAGGTTTACCAAAATCAGCACTCGTGGCAACCTCACAAGCACGCGTCTGCGCCAGCGCGATTGTTGAGCTCATGAACAGATTTTCACCAGACCCAGCCCCAGTATTTTCAAACACATGCTACAGTTTTGTTGATGGCAAACGTGCGGTGCATGTTGCCAATGTTTATCGTTACGATGCAAGAAAAAAGATTATGGCCTCTGAACAAGGTGGTGGTGTTTCGGCTAGTCCATCTGAGCAAGAGGGAAATATGCAAATGCTTGGGCAAGCAACATTTGGTCTGATGTACTTACCTAGTGAGTAGAAGCGCAGCTTTCTCACTGTAAAATAATTCTATGCTTGAGCTCTTAACATACAAATTAAAAAGCTATTTCACATTAGTGATGTGTAGCATCATGCCATCTTTAGTCTGTGCAACAGAGCCGCCAGCAAAACTGAACCTCAATTTACCATCAGGTTTTGAAGCTAATATCTATGCAAAACTAGATAACATGCCACGCATGATGGCCTTTAACCCAGAGGGAAATTTGTTCCTCACTTCGGCAAAAAGCAATCGCGTCATCATGCTGTCAGATAAGAATCATGACGGCATCGCTGAGGCATCAGCCTTAATTACGGAAGACTTGAATGCACCACATGGTTTGGCATTTATAGGCAATACACTATTAGTTGCTAACCAAAATGGCGTTGTAAAACTCAGCAAAAAAGATGATGCTTGGTCTACACCAGAACCATTCATCAGCAATCTAGCCACTGGTGGTCACACCCTAAAAACCATTAAGATCGGGCCAGACAACCATATTTACCTCAACGTTGGCTCTAGCTGCAATGTTTGCAACGAAAGTGACCCTACTCGCGCGACCATTTTGCGTTATACAGCAGAGGGAAAACCTGCTGGGGCCTTAGCTGTTGTTGGCAGGCATACATCTCTCCCACCAATTTGGGCAAAAGGCTTAAGAAACTCGCAAGGGTTTGCTTGGCACCCGACAACAAAGGAAATGTTTGCGACCAACAATGGCGCTGATATGCGATCTGACCGTAAAAATGGTCCTGTTAATGATGCCCTTCCTCCAGAGCATATTAATAAAATCATGTCCGGGGCGCATTATGGCTGGCCACATTGCTGGGGAAACCCAAACAACGCACACAGTATGATGGCAGACCCTAACTTTTTAGGTGCTAAGGGATTCTGTGAAGAAGCCTCAGCACCAGCCATTACGCTCACATCACACTCAACACCAATTGGCATGACTTTTTTAGCTAAAAGTAAGTTCCCGACGGAATTTAAAGCAGATGCGATTGTTTCATTACATGGGTCTTGGAATCGTAAACAATTAAGCGGTTATAAACTTGTTCGCATTCATTTTAAACACGGAAAGCCAACTCGTGTAACCGATTTTGCTACGGGCTGGCTCAAGAATAACAACTCTTGGGGGCGGCCTGTCGATGTCGTCGTTGGGCCAGATGGTGCAATCTATGTATCAGATGATAAAGCGGGCTATATTGTTCGTATTGTTTATAATATCAATTAAATTTTAAGAAAGTCATTATGTTAAAACAAATAATCAGCTTATTCGTTCTACTGTTTGCTTGTGCTGCCCTTGTACAAGCTGAGTCAGTACAAACAGAACCCTTACAAGGAGAATCGACCAAGCTACAGGGCGATATCGCAGTCCATATTGCAAAGACACATTACTTACATCCTGTGCGCTTTCTACACCCCTATTTAAATGTATGGCAGATGCAAGGCCCACTAGCAGAGCAAGCAGCCATGGCTTCATTAAAAAATAGCTTTACTAACATTAATGAATGCGCGACGGTTAGTGAAGCTGATGTTGTGTTGTTACTAGAACCTCATATTTTTTACAACGCGCAATTACGTGTTTTCCATGCAGAGTATATTGCACGCGCTTACACCAACGAAATAACACCAATTACTCGAATTAAGAAACAAGCATCAGAAATTGGCGCGCTGGGTATTGCGCCAGATTTTCACGTAAAAAATGCTTACTCTGAAGCAATCAAAAAAGTTATCGGCAAGCTAGCCAATGACCAAGACTTTTTAGCGACTTTAAATCAAAACAAACCAATCAAAGCAGGTACGCTATGTAATCAGTTAGATAACCTACCATTTGATAAACTATATTATTAATAGACTTAATTAAACTTTGACCACTAACCCCTGTTTATTAGATGGCGTAGAACTACGTCAAAGCGCATTGAACTGGCTCACCACAGATGACCCGCAACGTAAAGTAGAGGGCGTCATTGGCTTACAAAAGGCCTATACTGAACAGCAAGTTTCACTGAATCCACAAATAAAAATGGGTGCTGAAGCCATTGCTGGCCGACAACTACCTGGTCGTCCGAGCAAGCCAGAATTGGTATCACCACTGGCCGTTAAAAAACGTGCCATGAATACAGTGGAGGGCCGTGCTGCTTTGATTCATGCGCTCGCGCATATTGAATTCAACGCGATTAATTTAGCTTTGGATGCGGTGTGGCGGTTTGCCGATATGCCAACGCAATATTATGTTGATTGGCTGAAAGTCGCTGCAGAAGAGGCTTATCACTTCTCATTAGTTAACACACACTTAAAAACATTCGGCTACGAATACGGCAGTTTTTCAGGTCACAATTCACTATGGGAAATGGTCGAACGCACACAAAAAGACGTGCTCGCCCGCATGGCTTTAGTACCGCGCACGATGGAAGCACGCGGTTTGGATGCTAGTCCTCCACTGCGTAATAAATTAGCGCAAGCTGGCGATATGGCTGCCGCTGAAATTATTGATATTATTTTGCGTGATGAGATTGGTCATGTTGCCGTTGGCAACACTTGGTATAACTGGCTGTGTAAACAACGTCAGCTTCAACCAATTTCGACATTTGAATCACTATGCCAGCAATACAACGCACCTAAATTAAGGCCGCCATTTAATATGGATGCACGTAGGCAGGCAGGGTTTAGTGAAGAGGAATTAAACCTATTGTAAGTTACGCAGTCAGCAGATGAAGGGCGCCATCTAAACCAACATGATTCAATGCATACATGGCCTGCTCTTGCACCACTAACTTCGCATGATAAGCAATACCAATCTCGGCAACACCCATCATTTTCAGATCATTCGCACCATCTCCAATAGCAATGGTTTGCGTTATTTGCAAACCTAGTTGATCTCGTGTTTTCACTAATTCATCTGCTTTGCGTTGTGCGTCTACGATAGCGCCAACAACATTGCCAGTCAGCTTGCCATCAACAATTTCCAATACGTTAGAAACGGCGTAATCCAACCCTAGCATTTCTTTTACATGATACGCAAAAAAGGTAAAGCCACCTGAAACCACCATGGTTTTGATATTATTTTCTTTACATGCTGCTATCCATTCACGCACACCAGGGTTAAGCGTTAAACGCTCTTCAATCACCCTTTTCAGTGCAGACTCATCCAAACCTTTAAACAATGAAACGCGTTGTTTTAAGCTCTCAGAAAAATCTAATTCGCCGCGCATAGCTGCTTCAGTAATCTCAGAAATTTTCGGCTTAATACCAATCATGTCGGCAATTTCATCAATGCACTCAATCGAAATTAACGTCGAGTCCATATCCATGACACATAAGCCAAAGCTAGCTAAACGCTGTTTATCAGGCACTAAAGCGCAGTCTATTTTCTGCTCAGCACAGAAGCGACTAACATCGTCAAAATCTGGCGAATGCACAGGAAGGTAATAGGCATATTCACCAATTTGTATAAATTGAGCATTGCCGCCTATTAAACGATGAATATGAGTAAGGTGCGCAATAGTAATCTCGCGGCCTTGAACAATTAAACGCATGGTACTCACTATTAACTTAATTAAAATCGTATTATAGCAGTTAGTCTCAACAGTCTGTAATGAGAGGGTTTAAAGTAATTTCGTTTTTTTTCCTTGGTTGAACCATACTTTGAGTGCTATCATTTTCAACTAATATTTAACGAGATTGAAAATGAAATTTACTCCCTCTAATATGTCGTGGCTGAACCTTCCTAATATGCCATTACCAGTCAAAACATTGTTTACAGGTTACTTGCTTGTAGTCGGCATTGGCTTACTTATGGCTGGCTTACAAATCATGATGACGCATGGTATGGCCGATGGTGAAATTGGCTTATCTAAAAATGATATTGTTTATAGCTATTACGGTGACCGCTCACATAGCACTTTAGAGAGTAAGCTTAACGGTTCCATGAAAGCAAATGCACCAGACGAAGTACGTGCAGATATTATTAAATGGGTAAGAAAAGGCGCACCTAAAAAAGATTGGGATGCTCACTTTAAGAAAGTGTTTGAAAAGCACTGTGTTGCCTGCCATAGCAATATTCCAAACATCCCCAACTTTAAAAACTTCGAAGAAGTTCAAAAGTTAGCTGCTACAAGTGATGGGGCTAGCTTTCAAAGTCTAACGCGAATCTCTCACATTCACTTATTTGGGATTAGCTTTATCTTTTTCTTTATTAGCTTGATCTTTAGTTTTGCAGTTGGCATACCAAAAAAACTGAAAGTAATAGCCATTGCTTTCCCATTCGGATTCTTAATTTTAGACATCCTCTCATGGTGGCTAACAAAACTAAATCCAAGTTTTGCTTATTTGACGATTATTGGTGGTGTTGGTTATAGTTTAGCTTCTACATTCATGTGGGTAACGAGCATTTATCAAATGTTTATTCTGTCTAAAAATGGAAAAGTCTATGGTAATGCTTGGGAACAAGACTTGTAGTCAAGCCAAATCATTCGTTAAGTAAAAAAGCTACAGCTTAATCGCTGTAGGTTTTCTGTTTTTAAGTCCTTTTTACTAGCCTCAAGCGCATTTTTGCGAGAAAATAGGATTTAGTCTAAATAATCGACAAACCTACCGAATTAATGAACTTACACGAATACCAATCTAAACAATTACTACAACGCTACGGCATTGCAACACCTGTTGGTGAAGTAGTGCAATCGGAAAAAGCAGCCGCAACGGCTACCAAACAAATTGCCGGCGACAAATGGATCGTTAAAGCACAAGTGCACGCGGGTGGTCGCGGCAAAGCAGGCGGCGTAAAACTCGTCACCTCTGCATCTGAAGCACAAGCTACTGCAGGTGCTCTACTAGGGAAACACTTAGTCACTTACCAAAACGCACCTAATGGACAACCCGTGCATAGCGTCTTGGTGGAGCAAACATTACCGATTGAGCGTGAGTTATATCTATCGATGTTAGTCGACCGTGTGCTTGATCGTGTTGTGATGGTCGCCTCATCTGCTGGCGGTATGGATATTGAAGAAATTGCCGCCACACAACCAGAAAAGATATTACAAGAGGTTTGTGACCCTTTAAATGGCTTAGTTGACTTTCAAGCACGGAACATTGCATTTGGTTTAGGTTTGGCCGATGGCCAAATTGGTGAGTTCACCAAGCTGGCCAAAGGTCTATACAAACTATTTAGTGAAAATGATTTAGCGTTATTGGAAATCAACCCATTGATTGTGACCACTGACGGCAGCCTAGTCGCATTAGATTGTAAAATGACGGTAGATGACAATGCGCTCTTCCGACAAAAAGCATTAGCTGGCCTTCGTGACTGGTCACAAGACGATGCGAAAGAAGCGGAAGCGCATCACTCAGGCCTTAACTATATTGCACTCAATGGCAATATTGGCTGCATGGTTAATGGTGCTGGCCTAGCAATGGCTACCATGGATTTAATCAAACACCATGGCGGCATACCTGCTAACTTCTTAGATGTTGGTGGTGGTGCAACGGCTGAAACCGTGACCAAAGCCTTTAAAATCATCTTAGCTGATCAGAGTGTACAGGCCATTTTAGTGAATATTTTTGGTGGCATTATGCGTTGCGATATTATTGCAACAGGCATTATTACAGCGGTAAAAGAGGTTGAAATGACCATTCCCGTCATTGTTCGTTTAGAAGGAACAAACGTAGAGTTAGGTAAGAAAATGTTGCGAGAAAGTGGCCTCAATATTATATCGGCAGAGCATTTAACTGATGCAGCAGAACAAGCAGTAAAGGCGGTCGCATGAGCATTTTAGTGAATAAAAACACCAAAGTATTATGTCAAGGATTTACTGGCAAACAAGGGTCATTTCACTCTGAGCAAGCCATCGCCTACGGCACTAAAATGGTTGGTGGTATCACGCCACGAAAAGGGGGACAAACCCACCTTGGTTTACCCGTTTTTAATACCGTACGTGAAGCTGTACGTGAAACCCAAGCTAATGCTAGCGTGATTTATGTACCACCTCCATTTGCAGCAGACTCAATTTTAGAAGCGAGCGATGCAGGCATAGAGCTGGTAGTATGTATCACTGAAGGCATTCCTGTATTAGACATGATTAAAGTGCGGGCTGCTTTGGATGCCAATGGTACAAAGCTAATTGGGCCAAACTGCCCAGGCATTATCACACCCGATGAATGCAAAATTGGTATTATGCCAGGTAGCATTCACTTACGCGGCAAGGTCGGCGTAGTATCTCGCTCAGGAACGCTAACCTATGAAGCTGTGCAACAAACGACAGCACTTGGCCTTGGTCAGACCACCTGTGTTGGTATTGGCGGCGACCCAGTGAAAGGGCTAAACTTTATTGAGTGCTTAGCTTTGTTTGAGGCAGACCCAGAGACCGAGGCCATTATTATGGTGGGTGAAATTGGTGGTAGCAATGAAGAAGCTGCCGCAGATTATATTAAAAATCATGTAACCAAACCTGTTGCGGCTTATATTGCAGGCCTAACCGCACCTAAAGGTAAGCGTATGGGCCATGCTGGTGCGATTATTTCTGGTGGCTCAGGTCGTGCGGAAGATAAAATTATAGCCTTAGAGGCAGCTGGTGCTGTCGTTGCCAACTCTCCTGCAAGTTTAGGAGAGGCCGTCATGAAAGCCATCAAGATTAAAGCAGGTTAACCATTGAAAAAAACTTTACTTTACTTTTTATTATGTTTATCTGTTTTTAGCCACATTAGCTTGGCTGAAGGCCTTCCAACTATATTAACGTCTGCTGCTCAAGATGAAATTAAAACAGTAGCAGACATGTTGAAAAATGGCACCAACCCAAACACGCGAGACAAAGACGGCTTGACGGCACTAATCTATGCCGCACGCAAAGATAATTCGCAAATGGTTAAGTTATTACTTAAGAATGGGGCTGACATTAATGCAGTAGACAATGATGGATGGACTGCACTGATGTTTAGCGCACAACGAGATAATACCGAGTCCATCAAAATGCTCCTAGCGCATGGTGCTGACACCAATATACAGAATACCAATGGATGGAACGCCGTACGTATGGCAGCAAATGCTGGCAATAGCACATCCATTCGACTACTATTAAACCAAAAAGGTGTTGATAGTAATGCAAGAAGTACGCATGGCAAAACAGCATTAATGTACGCATCCAAAAGCGGAGACTTAACAACAGTGATTGTATTACTTGAGCATGCTGCTGATATCAGTTTAAAAGATCCTTTAGGTAAAACGGCGCTAACTTACGCAGCACAAGAAGGGAATGCTGCAACCGTACAACACCTGATTAATGAAGGTGCAGAAGTTGATGCGAAAGATAATTCAGAATGGACTGCACTTACTTGGGCAGTACAAAAACCCGAGTTTGAAGTTGCCAAAGTACTGGTAGCAAATGGGGCTGATGTAAACCATGAAGACTCTCAAGAGACCTCTATTCTTTTATTGGCAATCAGTGCTGTTTCTGTGGAACTGGTTGAATTATTACTCGCTCATCAAGTTGATTTAAAAGCACGTAACAAATATGGGTTAACGCCTTATGTCTATGCATTAAAAGAGGGCAACCCTGAAATTGTTGGCCTCATTAAAAATGCTGGCGGCAAATATTAACAAATGAAGGTTGCCATTGCTCAATTCAACGCGACGGTTGGAGACCTGACTGGCAACGCAGATAAAATCACCTCCCTAGCTAAACAGGCTAAAGCTGATGGCGCTAGCCTCGTCATCACACCTGAATTAGGGTTATGTGGCTACCCGCCAGAGGACTTATTATTTCGGCAAGACTTTATTATTGCCAACCAAAAAATACTCAACCGTATTGCAGCATCCGTAACAGATATCGCTTTGCTTATTGGCCACCCTCATTATAAGAATGGCAGCCTATATAATGCTGCTAGCTTAATACAGAATGGAAAAATCACCGCAACCTATCATAAACAAGTCTTACCTAACTATAGTGTGTTTGATGAAGAGCGCTATTTTGAAGCAGATGATCAGCCATTCGTCTTTGAGTTAGAAGGCGTACGTTATGGCGTGATGATTTGTGCAGATGGTTGGGCGCCCGCGCCAGCACAAAAAGCAAAAGAAGCAGGAGCTGAGTTCTTATTATCACTTAATGCATCACCATACCATATGGACAAGCTAGAAATGCGATATGAAGTCTTAATCGACCGCGTAAAAGAAATAGGCTTGCCGCTTATTTATGCCAATCTCGTTGGTGGTCAAGATGAACTCGTCTTTGATGGCGCGTCTTTTGTATTGGATTCACAAGGAAAAATCACCCATCAACTACCCTCATTTGCAGAGGCGTTAGATTATGTTGATGTCATTAATAAGCAACCGGTAGCAACACCAATCATTCCAGCCCTAAGTGTAGAGGCTATGGTCTACAATGCACTTAAACTCGGCTTAGCCGATTATGTCAATAAGAATGGTTTTTCTAGTGTTGTGCTCGGCCTTTCAGGTGGTATCGACTCTGCATTAACTCTAGCCATTGCTGTCGATGCCTTAGGTGCAGACCGTATTAAAGTACTAATGATGTCATCACAATATACGGCTAGTATGAGTGTTGATGATGCAGTGGAAATGGCTAAGTTGGTTAATGTAGACTACAGTTTACTGCCAATTAAATCGTTATTCGAAACGTTTAAGGAAGCACTGTCAGAAGAATTCAAAGGCAAAGTAGAAGATGCAACAGAAGAGAACTTACAAGCCCGTATACGCGGTATGCTATTAATGGCTCTATCTAACAAATTCGGCAGTATCGTACTAACGACTGGCAATAAATCAGAAACAGCGGTTGGTTATAGCACACTATATGGCGATATGGCTGGTGGATTTTCACTACTAAAGGATATCCCTAAAACATTAGTTTACAAATTGGCAAACTACCGTAACAGCCTATCACCAGCAATTCCTGAGCACATCATTACACGCCCACCAAGCGCTGAGCTTCGTGATGACCAAACAGATCAAGATAGCCTACCGCCTTATGAAATACTGGATGCCATCATGGAAGCTTATGTTGAAGATGACTTAAGCCTCGCGAATATTATCAAACTTGGCTATAGCGAGGCTGACGTTAAACGTGTCACAACATTAATTGATAGAAATGAATATAAACGCCGTCAAGCACCTATCGGGGTCAGAATTACACAACGCGGGTTTGGTAAGGATAGAAGATATCCAATTACTTGCAAACTAAACTTTAATTAGTAGTACAATTTAATGCAGTATTGAGGAGAAATAAATGAAAAAATTAGAAGCTGTCATTAAACCTTTTAAATTAGAAGAGGTCCGTGAAGCACTTTCTGAAATCGGCATTAATGGCTTGACCGTCACAGAAGTCAAAGGGTTCGGTCGTCAAAAAGGCCACACAGAGCTTTATCGTGGTGCAGAATACACCATTGATTTTTTACCTAAAGTTAAGTTAGAGCTTGTCATTTCTGACGATATCTTAGAGACTGCAATGGATGCGATTGTTAAGGCGGCTCATACAGGTAAAATTGGGGATGGCAAAATTTTCGTCACCAGCGTAGAACAAGCTTTACGTATTAGAACAGGTGAAACTGGCGAAGAAGCAGTTTAAAACACTAGCTAGCCAGCCTGAAATACGCTACGCACATAATCTAAATCGGCTTGTGTATCCACACCCTTTGCTGGCACATGATCAGTAACGCTAATGGCAATTTTATAACCATGGTGCAACACCCTTAACTGCTCCAAACTTTCGATTTGCTCTAGCTGCGTAACACTCAATTCAGCATATTGTTTTAGGAAGCCTACTCGGTAAGCATAAATCCCAATATGTCGATGCGCTTTGAGGCTTTGTTTATGCGTTTCATCTCGCGGATATGGAATAGGTGAGCGGCTGAAGTACATGGCATTGCCGTCTGCATCCATAACCACTTTAACCACATTAGGATTTAGCATTGAGGCTTCATCATGAATCGCATGGCAAGCGGTTGCCATCATAGCATCTCGATTATGCGCTAAGGTCAACGCCACCTCTTGAATCAATGCAGGGTCAATGAGAGGCTCATCGCCTTGTACATTAACTACAATGTCATCATTGTCCCAATTTAGGTTTTGTGCAACCTCAGCTATTCGGTCGGTGCCAGACTGATGGTCGACACGGGTCATAACAGCATCGACATGATACTCTTCCGCCACTTTTACTATCTTGTCAAAATCTGTCGCAATGACCACGGCTTCTGCTCCACTTTTTTGGGCTTGCTCTGAAACTCTAATCACCATTGGTTTACCTGCAATATCCAACAAGGGTTTTCCAGGTAAACGTGAACTCGCATAGCGCGCAGGAATGACAACCTTAAAAGACACTATTCAACCTTTTCATCAGGGTCTAGTTTGCGGGCCTCTTCTTCTAGTAAGACAGGGATACCATCGCGCACAGGATAAGCCAACCGCGCCGAGCTTGAAATCAATTCATTTTGCTCTTTTTTGTAAATCAGCGGCCCTTTTGTTACTGGGCAAACTAATATTGCTAGTAATTTTGAATCCATATGATGTCTTCCTATCCTTTTATTACTTCTTTAACTTTGCTAGCAATTGCGGCAAAAATGCTGATTCTATTTTAGCTTCGACAGGCAGCACCCAATGGTGTTCCTGAGCAAAAGTCTGGCATTTAACGGCATCTTTTTCGGTCATGACTAACACATCACAAGCAATATGCTCTAATTCTTCTGCGGTAAAAGCATGATGGTCATCAAAAGCCACCCCATCAAAATCCAAGCCCAAGTTGGTCAAACTATTAAAAAATCGTTCTGGCTTTCCAATCCCTGCCAATGCTTTAACAGATTGTTCGAAAAAATAATCGACTGCCACTTTTTGCTGAGGGTTAACTAAATTATAAAACGTTTGTCCGCACAGCTGCATACTGAATGCTTGGTCAACTGTTTTTTCTCCATTGCAGATAATAAAATCCACTGTCTGCAAACGACTTTTAGGCTCACGCAGTGGCCCTGCTGGCAATAAGTAGTGTTCGCCAGTACACTCTGAATCCACAACTGCAACTTCTACATCACGTTTCAACCAATAATGTTGTAACCCGTCATCACTAACAATCACATCACAAGTTGGATTCGCTTTGAGTAACGCTCTACCCACGTCCGCACGCTTCCTACCAATCCAAACAGGGCAACCTGTTCGCCGAATCAATAATGGTTCATCTCCCACCTGTGATGCTAGACTATCTTGATCCACACTGGCTGGCTGTATATTGTTAGCACCACCATATCCACGGCTAATAACACCAGGGGTATATCCATTACTTTTTAGTTGCTCAACTAACCATAATACAACGGGCGTTTTACCACTACCTCCCATATTAATATTACCCACTACAATGACTGGTACAGGGAGTGCATATGATGGTAATACGCCGATTTTATAAGCTTGTCGGCGTAAAGCTGTTATTACCGTGAATATCCAAGAAAGTGGTAAGAGCACAAGGTAAAACAAAGCGTTTTTGTCTTTCCATGCACGTCGCATTCGATCGACCATATACTCTACTCTCTAAACTCTTTTTGATAGAGCTTAGTATAGTAACCCTTTAATTTGAGCAACTCTTTATGTGAACCAGATTCAACGATTTTACCTTTGTCCATAACTAAAATTCTATCGGCATTTTCAATGGTGCTGAGTCGATGCGCAATGACCAAGCTTGTGCGATTTTGCATCAACACATCTAGAGCGGCTTGTACATGCTGTTCGGATTCAGTATCCAGCGCTGAAGTTGCTTCATCAAGTAATAATATCGGCGCATCTTTTAATATAGCGCGCGCAATAGCAAGGCGTTGACGCTGCCCACCTGAAAGGCGAACACCCCTATCCCCAATTTCATTTTGCAAACCTTTAGGCAGTTGCTGGATAAACTCCCAAGCATTAGCTGCTTTTGCTGCAGCAATTACTTCGGCTTCACTCGTGTCTCTGAGCACACCATAAGCGATGTTATTAAATATCGTATCATTAAATAAAATAATGTCTTGGCTCACCAACGAGAACTGCGCACGCAAGTCTTTTAATGATAGCTCACTCACATTCATACCATCTAATTGTATCGAACCCTGCTGCAACTCGTAAAACCGTGGCAATAAATTGACTAAAGAAGTCTTACCACCACCAGAGCGCCCAACTAAAGCGACCTTTTCTCCTGGATTAACGGTAAAATTCAAATTATCTAGCGCCAATCGTTTAGCACCCTCGTAGCGTAAGCTTACATGCTCAAAAGCGATACTACCTTTTATTTTCTCTAGCTGACCTTTGCCTTCATCCAACTCAATCGGCGCATCAATCACTTCAAATACACTTTGTGCAGCCGCCAGTCCAATTTGGAAATCCTCATTCGCTGTAGTGATATGTTTAATTGGTGAAATCAGCATCAACAAAGCGCCCATAAATGCCGTGAACTCACCCGCGGAAAAGCGGCCAAGTGCATAATAAATCACCAATGCTAATGCTAGTCCGGCTAATACTTCAATCACAAAACTATTCAGCCCTGTAATCCGTGCTGAACGCAATTCTAACTTACGGTTATCAATCACAACCTTTCCAAACCGCTGATCTTCATAATCTTGCGCACCAAAAATCTTAACGATACGTTGTCCAGAAATAGCCTCTTCTGAGACTTTGGTCATTTCACCAACTGCCAACTGTACTTTTTTAGCATTAGCACGTAATTTCGGGGTTGTCTTTCTTAAGTATAAAACCATTAAAGGCGCAACAATGGCAAAAATCAAGGTCAAGCGCCAATCCAAATAAAGCATATAAGCAACCAAACCCACCATGGTTAACACATCCCTCAACACATTCATTGCCGTCCGTGTCGCTACGCTAGAAAGCCTTTCTGCATCGTAGGTTAGTTTAGAAACCATGACCCCTGTTGACTGTGTGTCAAAGTAGCTAACAGGCATATGCATCAGCCGCCCAAAAGCCTGCTTTCTTAATACTTCAACGACATGCCTTGCTATCCATCGCATGCTATACATAGAAGCAAGGCCAGCCAAACCACGTACGGACATCAAAGAAAATAACATTATTGGCAACACAAAGGCCTGCCCTGCAGGTTGTTGCATAAAACCTTCATCCGTCACTTTTTTAAGCATCGCTAGAAAAGCGGTATTACTTAACGATAAAACTGCTGTTGCTGCAATCGTGATGGCAAAGACAAATTTATATCGCCAAGCATAAGAAAAAATTCTTAAAAACAATGCTTTAGCATTAGTCACTTGTGGCATATCGTTTTTTTACGCGAATGTTTAGACATGGTTAATTCTGTAGAAACCAGTGGGGGAATAAAATCAATTAATTACTCAGCGCCTGATTGTGTCGCAAACGTAATGTGCGTGTAGTTAGCAACGCGTGCAGCTTCCATTACATTGACCACTGATTGATGTGTTGATTTTGCATCAGCATTAATAACGATTGTTGGGTCTTTGCCATCGCCTACCGCAGCCTGTAACGCACTAGCAATGTCCTCCACAAGAGCTCCAGCCGCCTTCGCATCGACCATATACCGCCCAGATGCATCAATATCGACAGTAATCATTAAGGGCTTATCTTCCGCTGCATTAGCTTCAGCCGTTGGCAAGTTAATTTGCAACTCACTCGTTTGTGAGAATGTCGCATTAACGATTAAAAAGATGATAATCACTAACAACACATCGATTAACGGGATAAAGTTAATTTCTAAGTCTTCGTTATTTTTTCCACGTTGAAAATTCATTTCAGTGTTCCTTTAAACTTAAGGCGTTGATTAACGCTCACCATGCAGAATTTCAACTAATTTAATGGCTTGCTGCTCCATATCTAACAACAAAGCATCGACTTTAGTTCGGAAGTAACGATAAGCAATCATGGCAGGAACCGCGACAACAATACCCGCTGCCGTATTATAAAGTGCCACAGAAATACCACGAGCAAACTGTGCAACGTCATGGCCTGAATTAGTAAAAGCACCAAATAGTTCAACCATACCAATCACCGTCCCTAGCAAGCCAAGTAATGGTGCCACTGTTGCAATGGTGCCAAGCGTTGAAAGATACTTCTCCAACTGATGCGCCACTGCACGACCTGTTTCCTCAATTGACTCTTTCATCACTTCTCTAGAATTTTTTTCATTAGCTAACGCACTAGCAAATATTTTCCCAAGTAGCGAGTGTTCATCAAGCTTAACGAGACTATCTTTATTGATAACCCCTTGCCCCATCCATTTCTGCACTTCTGGCAATAGGTTAGTCGGTGCGATTACTTCACTACGCAATGCCCAAGTACGCTCAACAATAATTGCTAACGCAATAATTGAAGCAAAAATCAACGGCCAGATTGGCCAACCTGCAGCTACAATAATTTCCCACACAGTGGCAACTCCTTAATTAAATCAGATAAAACAAAACTATCGCTACTTTAGCTTAGAAGCGCACACTTCGGCAAGTGAGACTTCATAAAATTTTGTCATGCCATTACCTAGCACTTACTGAACGCCACGCTTTGATTTGGATTGGATTTTGCGCGGTAAAGTCAATTAACACTGCTCCATCATTATCCGACCGATACAATGTCGAATCGCCCCATTTATTTTTATTTTTTGTAAGGCATATTGTTATTATTATGTTTTCATCACTAATCGTTCAGTGACGTCCATCTATCAGCGGTCTATTAAGAAAATGCTACGAGCTTGCCATCCTCTAATTTGAACTGTTTATGCATCTTAGCGGCTAACGTTAAATCATGCGTCACAACCACCAAACTGGTTTTCAATACAGCATTAATTTCAACTAACAAATCAAACACTTGATTAGCCGTTACGCGATCTAAGTTACCAGTCGGCTCATCGGCTAATATCGCAGTCGGCTCAGTGACTAAAGCGCGTGCCAAAGCGACACGCTGCCTTTCGCCACCAGAAAGCTCACTCGGCATATGTTCTACACGGTGTGTCATACCCACTTTATCTAACATATCTTTAGCTGCTGACAATGCTTGCTCACGTGGCATGCGTCCAATTAACAGTGGCATCGCAACATTCTCGATGGCAGTGAATTCTGGTAGCAAATGATGGAATTGATAAACAAATCCTAAAGAATCATTTCTAATTTGACCTTTTCTGGTCTCGGACAATTGGTTCAAGTTATTACCAAGCAACTCAACCTCACCTGAACTGGGTGTATCTAAACCACCCAGCAAATGCAGCAAGGTGCTTTTACCTGAACCAGAAGCGCCGACAATGGCAATCTGATCACTTTTTTTGACGTTTAAATCAATACTGTTTAACACGGCGACATTTAAGCCTGTATATGTTTTTGTTAAGCCTTCACAGCGAATAATACTACTCATAACGCAAAGCCTCCGCTGGGTTGATTTTAGATGCTTTGTAGCTAGGATATAAGGTAGCTATCAAGCTCAAGACGATGGATACCACAACAATCGTAATCGTATCATTCCATTCTAATTTTGAAGGCAACTCGCTAATGTAGTACACCTCCTTCGATAAGAACTGCACATGAAATAGGTTTTCAATAAACGGGATGATAGTATCAATATTCAATGCAATGACAATGCCTAAAACGGCGCCAAAAAAGGTGCCAATAATGCCAATCAGCGCACCTTGAATAATGAAGATTTGCATAATACTTTTTGGGCTAGCGCCTAATGTCCGCATAATAGCAATATCAGCGCGCTTATCGGTCACTGCCATCACCAAGGTCGATACAATATTGAATGCCGCAACCGCGACAATCAGCGTCAGAATAATAAACATCACCCGCTTTTCTAACTGTATGGCTTTAAAGAAGTTGGCATGTTGTTGCGTCCAATCGGTAATGTAATAGGCACCCAACGGCGTCAACTTGTCACCCAACTCAGCGGTCATTGCCGGCGCATCAAATAGATTATTAATTTTCAGACGCAAACCAGAAACCTTGTTTCCCATTCGGTAAAGCTTGGCAGCATCTTCAATATGAATTAGTGCCAAGCCGGCATCATATTCGTACATCCCAATTTGAAATAAACCAACCACATTAAACTGTTTGATCCGCGGAATCACACCCGTCGGGGTGAATTGACCTTGCGGTGCCATCAACACGACTTTGTCGCCGACATTCACTCCCAAAGAATAGGCTAAATCAGCCCCTAAGATGATATTAAACTCACCTGAAGCCAAGTCACTTAACTGACCTTCCCGCATGTTTTTACCTAGATCAGCCACTGCATTCTCTTGATTTGGCAACACGCCTCTTACCAACGCACCTTGCACCGCTTGACCATAGCTCAACATCCCTTGCGCCATGACATAAGGCGCACTGGCTTCCACATTGGGCTGAGCATCAACCTGCTCTGCAAGCGACTCCCAATTGCTAAGCTTATTCGTGTTTTCAGTAATTTCAATATGAGAAGCAACGCCAAGAATTCGGCTGCGCAGTTCTGCCTGAAAACCGTTCATCACGGAGAGTACGATAATCAGTGCAGCAACACCTAGCGCAATCCCGACCATACTAGTCATTGATATAAATGAAATAAAATGATTTTTACGTTTCGCACGGGTGTAGCGCAAGCCAACAAATAGCTCGTATGGCAATCCCGTTTTCGAAAGTATTTGACTGAAGAATGACATTGCGAAATCTTAACAGCATATTGCTTGAAGATTTCAAGCGTTTTGAAAAAAAATTACGCAGCCTCGGTTTTAATAGTAAGGACAACTGTTAAAATGGCGGGATGTTTACTGGAATCATACAAGCGGTTGGTGAAATAACGCCCGTACAAACATCGTCAGGCGATATTAAAATCGATATTAACGCTGAACAACTAAACCTAAGCGATGTGGAAATAGGTGACAGCATTGCCATTAATGGCGTGTGCTTAACGGTCACAAGCTTAAGCGAAACACATTTCAAAGCGGATGTGTCACAAGAAACGTTAACTGTCACCAATGGCTTAGACCAAAAAGGCCAAGTGAATCTAGAAAAAGCATTACGTCTTGATGACCGTCTAGGTGGTCATTTAGTCAGCGGCCATGTTGACGGTGTTGGCCAGGTGGTTCAATTTGATCCAGTTAATGACTGCTGGTTACTCGCAATTCAATCACCGCATGCTATCTCGAAATACATTGCTCACAAAGGTTCGATTTGCGTTAATGGTGTGAGTTTAACCATCAATACGATAGAAAAAGATGTATTTACCATCAATATCATTCCACACACACTAGAAAAAACTACACTGGGCGCACTGCAGGTCGGTAGCCAAGTGAATTTAGAAATCGATCAAATTGCCCGCTACTTAGAAAGAATGCAGCAGTGGGAAACTGAAAGTTAATAAATGCAGTATAAACAAATAAGTCCTATTTCAGACATCATTGCCGATATTAAAAATGGAAAAATGGTGATCTTAGTCGATGATGAAAACCGTGAAAACGAAGGTGACTTTGTGATTGCAGCAGAGTTTGCAACGGCTGAAAACATCAATTTTATGGCGAAGTATGGACGTGGTTTAATTTGCCTAACGCTAAATGAAACAAGATGCGAGCAATTAAATTTACCGCCAATGGCTGATAACAATCGTACACGCTATGGGACAAACTTCACTGTTTCTATTGAGGCGGCTAATGGCGTGACAACAGGCATTTCTGCTGCCGACCGTGCAAAGACAATTCAAGCAGCTGTTGCGAAAGAGGCTAATGCCAACAGCATCGTTAGTCCAGGCCACGTATTCCCAATCAAAGCCATGAATGGCGGCGTACTAGTCCGCGCAGGTCACACAGAAGCAGGGTCAGACTTAGCCGCACTAGCAGGCATGGATCCATCCAGTGTGATTTGTGAAATTTTAAAAGATGATGGCGAAATGGCGCGCTTACCAGATTTGGTCGGCATTGCCTCTGAACATGACATCAAAATTGGAACGATTGCGGATTTAATCCACTACCGGAGTGAAAATGAAAAGCTCATTGAGCGGGCAGTCGAACGCCAAATCAATACGGCTTATGGCGAAATGAAATTAATTGCCTATAGCGATAAGATTTCCAATGAAACGCACTTGGCATTAATTAAAGGTGAACCAAGTACTGACAAAGAAACCTTGGTACGAGTACATGAACCTTTATCTGTTTTCGATTTAATGGATAGCACAAGCAAAACCCATAGCTGGAATACATTAAACGCCATGCAAACAATCGCCAATGCAGAATGCGGGGTGATGATACTCCTCAACCAAACCGAATCGAATGCTGATTTAGTTAACCGCATCCAATACGCAGATGAGCCAGTCCGTTATAACCAAGAGTTAAGAACCTATGGTATTGGTTCACAAATTTTATTGGACTTGGGTGTGCGCAAAATGAAATTGATGGCAGCACCGCGTAAAATGCCAAGCATGGATGGCTTTGGTTTAGAAATTACCGGTTATCTAGAACAAGATGTCTAAATAGACGGCTCTGGCTAGTTAGTACTAGCTAACATCATGATTGGGCTGGATTAATGGGCCATTTTATTGAATTATGTTTTATTAAAATTGTGTTAAACTACGAGCATTGGAAAATCTAAATCTTACAGGTCAGTTTCTCATTGCAATGCCCAGCATGACTGACCCGCGTTTTTCTCAAACAATCTCATTTATCTGCACTCACAACGAAGACGGCGCCATGGGCATTGTGCTCAATCGACCATCCGAATACAACGTTGAAGACTTACTCAATCAAATCGAGTTAAAAATAACACCCTCGCCTTTGTTAGAAGATGCGATCTATGAAGGCGGTCCTGTGCAAACAGATCGCGGCTTTGTACTACACGTGCCGCAACAAGAATACAATTCTACCATTCAGATTAATGACAACATTTCACTTACAACCTCTAAAGATATTTTAGAAGCTGCCGCCGATAATCAAGCCCCTAAAAAAATGATCATTGCATTAGGCTATGCAGGCTGGTCAGCAGGACAGATAGAAGAAGAAATGGGGCAAAACGCATGGTTAAGCCTAGAAGCAACAGAACAACAAGCGTTACAGAAAATTATTTTTGACACTCCTGCCAACAATCGATTCAAGCTTGGCATGGACATGATGGGGCTCAACTCAAGCAATCTATTGGATGTTGCGGGGCATGCTTAAGGTCTTAAGCCAAAGTCACCTGCCGATACTGGAACGCAGTTATCCAGACATTATTGGCACGGTGATGGGATTTGATTTTGGCGAAAAGCGCATCGGTGTCGCTGTAGGAGAGATGCTATTAAAAACGGCGCATGCAAACACGACAATTAATGCAGAAGTCAATGAAGTACGCTTTCATGTAATAGAACAGTTAATCCATGAATGGAAGCCAAGCTTATTGATTGTTGGTTTACCAACCTATATGGATGGCAGTGAGCACCTGTTGACACAGCTTTCGAAAAAATTTGCACAGCGACTAGAAGGCCGCTTCAATTTACCTGTCATGATGATCGATGAACGCTTAAGCTCGGCCGAGGCTTCACAGCAGTTATCAGAAGCGGGTATTAAAGGGCGTGAACAAAAAGAAAAAATTGATGCCGTAGCAGCACAAGTCATATTACAATCATACTTCGACAGCGTATAACAAACATAAGCGATGCAAAGACTCAATACAGACCTTAGGCTAGACAACAATCAGGATGCAGCCCATGTATAACCCGCAACTCACCAGCGACGGAAAACTCAAACACCTATTAAGCATAGAAGGCTTACCGAAAAAGGTGTTATTACAAATTCTTGACAAGGCAGAATCTTTTGTCAGCGTTTCAAACCGTGATGTTAAAAAAGTACCCTTACTACATGGGAAAACAGTCTGTAATATCTTTTTTGAAAACAGTACGCGCACACGCACGACATTTGAAATTGCGGCCAAGCGCCTATCAGCCGATGTGATTAACCTCAACGTCAACACCTCATCACAATCAAAAGGTGAAGCGATTATCGATACGGTTAACAACCTGATTGCCATGCAAGCGGATATGTTTGTTGTGCGGCACAGTCAAAGTGGTGCAGCCCATCTCATTGCAAAGCATGTGCCTGATAATATTAGCGTAATTAATGCAGGTGATGGCCGTCACTCGCATCCAACACAAGGTTTACTTGATGTGTTTACCATTCGGAAATATAAGCCAGACATGCACAACTTACGGGTCGCACTTGTCGGAGATATTCTGCACTCTCGTGTTGCGCGTAGCGAAATACATGCATTGGCCACATTAGGTGTGCCAGAAATACGCGTCATTGCACCAAAAACACTACTCCCAAACGAAGTTGAAAAGTTAGGGGTACACGTATACCACGATATGAAAGAAGGTTTGAAAGATGTCGATGTTGTGATGATGTTACGCTTACAAAATGAGCGGATGAGCGGCGCTATGCTACCAAGTACACAAGAGTTTTTCAAAACCTATGGATTAACACCAGAAAAACTAGCCTTAGCACAACCAGATGCGATTGTGATGCATCCAGGTCCAATGAATAGAGGTGTCGAAATTGACTCACGCGTTGCAGATAGTGATCAGGCCGTTATTTTGCCGCAAGTGACTTATGGTATTGCGGTTCGCATGGCAGCCATGTCTATGCTTGCAGGAGGTGAAGTATGAAAATATGCATTAAAAACGGGCATGTCATCGACCCTAAAAACAACATTGACGCCAAGCAAGACCTCTATATTGATGTAGGCCAGATTGCTAGCATCGGAGAAGCACCAAAGAATTTCACGGCCAATCAAACAATCGACGCTAACGGCTTAATCGTCACACCCGGCTTTGTTGATATAAGCGCTCGTTTACGCGAGCCTGGCAATGAATACAAAGCCACCTTAGAGAGTGAACTAAGCGCTGCAGCAGCTGGCGGAGTGACTAGCCTAGCTTGCCCACCTGATACGGATCCAGTACTAGATGAACCAGGTTTAGTTGAAATGCTCAAGCTTAGAGGCTGGCGACACAATTTAGCGCGTATTTATCCGCTCGGCGCACTCACGCAAAAACTAGAAGGTAAAACACTGACAGAAATGTGTGAACTGACCGAAGCCGGCTGCGCTGGATTCACACAAGCAAATCACCCCATTATTGATACGCAAGTATTATGGCGCGCATTTGAGTACGCGGCCACTTTTGGCTATACCATTTTTTTTCACCCAGAAGAGCCCTTTCTGGCACAAGACGGCGTTGCGCATGATGGCGAGGTAGCGAGCCGACTAGGCCTTAAAGGTATTCCAAGTGCTGCTGAGGCATTAAGAATAGCCACTGTTTTACGAATCGCTCAAGAGACCAAAACCAAAATTCATTTCTGTCGCATCTCTACCGCAGAAGGTGTCGAACTCATCAGAGAGGCGAAAAAAAGCGGCATTACGATTACTTCCGATGTCAGTATTCACCACTTACATCTAACGGAACATGATATTGGTTACTTTGATTCTAATGCCCATTTGAAACCACCACTCAGAACACTACGTGACAAAGAAGCATTATGCTTAGGTGTCAAAGATGGCACAATCGACGCCATCTGTTCTGACCATGCACCAGTAGATGACGATGCCAAGCTACTTCCTTTTGCAGAAGCTGAAGCAGGTGCAACTGGGTTAGAACTTTTGTTGCCGCTAACGTTAAAATGGTCAAACAACAACAAAGTGGCTTTGCGTGATGCTGTTGCTAAAATAACGATCCAATCCGCAGAAATACTGGGCATTAATAGTGGCCATCTCAGCGTGGGAGCGAATGCAGATATCACTATTTTTGATCCAGAAGCTGCTTGGACAGTAACGCCAAATACATTAAAGAGCGAAGGTAAAAATACACCGTTCTTAAATATGGAAGTGACTGGAAAAGTGGTATATACCTTATTAAATGGTCAGCTCACTTACCCAAGCAAGTCGAATTAAACAGTCAACTTTTCGCAATAATACAACAGTGTGGCTTAACTCGTCATAAAAGACAGTGATAGTATGGCTCTGATATAGCGCGCTGTTCAGAATGGTTTTGCCGCTCAACGCAATTTAATATGTGTTTTTTAGGGGATTAACAAATGGGTTCTTTAGGATGCTGTTTTGTATGGTTATCAGTGGGCGCACTACTTGGTTGATTATTAAACTATTGGCTTTGTAAGCGCTGCTGTAAAAAAAAAAGCAGCGACGACAATCAAGGCGAAAACAACTCCAGCAAAAACAACGGCGGCAAAAGTCACGATTGACTTAGCTGCAGCCAAAGCGGCTGGCATTAAAATTAAAAATGTAGAAGACTTAACCGTCATTGAAGGTGTGGGTCCTAAAATTAACGAGCTATTTAAAGATAGTGGCCTTAAAACCTTCACACAGGTAGGCGGTGCTACCGTGAAAGAAATGCGCGCTATTTTAAATAAAGGTGGTGCACGTTATCGTATGGCTAACCCTAGCACATGGGCTAAGCAAGCTACATTAGCAGCCAACAACAAATGGAAAGAACTCAAAAAATTGCAAGATGAGCTTTCTGGCGGTGAGAAAAAATAATTAAAGGCGCTTCAATACGAGCAAGCAATAATCGCAGTATGCAACCTGGACTTTGGTTGTTGTTCTTATTCTAGCCTTCGCACTACTCTGGGCATTGATGACAGGGAAAGGCATGCATGGCAGTTGCTACTACAGCACGTCTAAAGCTGTAGTTGAAGAAAATGCTGCAGACTCGATAGCAACCCCGTCAGTCACTAAAGCATTTAGTTTTTCGGCTTCAGCAGGCACATTCTCCAGCAAAGGTGATGCAAGCAATCTCACTTGGGTTAATAGCTTAGACACCCTACACTCGCTGCTTAGAAACGACCTAGAGGCGAGTGGGAATGACCGCGTTATCATACTCACTGACACCGTTAACTCTGAAGCTGAAAAGTAACAAAAAGTCTCAGATGCTCAAGCTTTTTTCGGTGAAGCTACAACCATTGACAACCAAGTCTCAGTTACAACAAGCCCGCTAGATAATACATTTTCAATCGCAGAGATATATTTTGATAGTGGGCACCATCAAATACCACCTGATGGAGCTGATAGCCTTCAACTGATGGTGGCCTGTTTGGAAAAAAACCCTGACAAAAAGTCATTATTTCTGGATTTCATGACGCTATGGGGGATTTAGCAAAAAATCAAAGCTTAGCTAAAAAAAGTGCGTAATCTGTCTATGATGTACTCATTACTACCATTAGTGCAGAGCGCATTGAAATGCGTAAGCCAGTGAGCACTGATGGCGGTGGAGAACTAATGGAAGTAAGGCGTGTAGGAGTTTTAGTTGAATAATCACTGCAATTACAAATAAAAGGCCGATGCTATTATCATCGGGCTTTTATTTGCCTACTCTCACTTCATTAATATTGAAACTGAAAGTAGTGTATATTGCATTTACACCATACTGATATGTTCCAAATTGGAAGAGACGCCTTTATCTTTAGCCAGTTTACTTTCTAGCTTAAATCTCAACCTCAAGTCATTCACAGAGTCAGCATTGCGTAATGCATCTTCGTAACTAACTTTCCCCGCCTCATATAAATCAAATAAAGCTTGGTCAAAAGTTTGCATGCCAAGCTCTCGAGAGCGTGCAATCACTGACTTAATTTCATGCACTTCGCCTTTAAAGATTAAATCTGAAATTAAAGGTGAGTTCAACATGACTTCAATGGCTGCTACACGGCCAACGCCATTACTATTTGGTAGTAATCGTTGAGAAACAAAAGCACGCACATTTAAGGATAAGTCCATTAATAATTGTTTCCTACGATCCTCTGGGAAAAAGTTAACTATACGATCCAAAGCCTGATTCGTACTGTTGGCATGTAGTGTAGACATACATAAATGACCCGTTTCGGAGAATGCAATGGCATAGTCCATGGTTTCTTTATCTCTAATCTCACCAATCAAAATCACATCAGGCGCTTGCCTTAACGTGTTTTTTAAAGCAATTTCCCAGCTGTCGGTATCAACCCCGATTTCACGTTGTGTGACGACACAGTTCTTATGGGCATGCATAAACTCAATAGGGTCTTCAATCGTAATAATATGCCCATAGCTATGCTCATTACGATAGCCAACCATCGCCGCTAGCGATGTAGATTTTCCTGAGCATGTACTGCCAACAAAAACCACCAAACCACGTTTGGTCATGGCAATATCTTTCAATACTTCTGGCAGCTCTAACTCATCTATTGTTGGTATTTCAGAAGTAATTGTTCTAAAAACCAACCCCACAGAGCTTCGTTGAATAAATGCATTCACACGAAAGCGTGCCATATCAGGAATGCCAATCGCAAAATTACACTCACTGCTTCGATCAAACTCGGCAGCTTGTTTATCATTCATAATGGCACGGCAGATTTCTCTAGCTTGTTGTGATGTTAAATTCTGTTCACTCACAGGCGCCACCTTGCCATCGATTTTAAGCGCTGGTGGAAAACCTGCTGTAATAAACATATCCGAGGATTTTTTTTAAAGCATCAGTATAAGCAAATCAAATACAAACTTCTCTGCTTGCCCTTGTTTCATGTGAAATCCCTAACTGTTATCCAACAATAGATTCTTTATTTGCAGCTTTTGATCGTGCCTCAGCGCCAGAAATAAGGTTTCTCCTCACCAAATCCTGTAGGTTTTGATCTAATGTCTGCATACCAATATTCCGACCTGTTTGAATCGCTGAATACATTTGTGCTACTTTATTTTCACGAATCAAATTACGAATCGCTGGTGTACCAATCATGATTTCATGCGCAGCAACACGGCCCTGCTCATCTTTTGTTTTACAAAGTGTTTGTGAAATCACCGACCGCAGTGACTCGGATAGCATTGAGCGGACCATTTCTTTTTCTGCCGCAGGGAATACATCCACAATACGGTCTATGGTTTTAGCGGCTGAACTCGTATGCAACGTACCAAATACCAAATGACCCGTTTCTGCAGCACTCAGTGCCAACCGAATCGTTTCAAGATCTCTAAGCTCACCGACTAAAATAACATCAGGATCTTCCCGCAGCGCTGAACGCAACGCATTCTGAAATGACAAGGTGTGCGGACCAACTTCGCGCTGGTTAATCAAACTCTTTTTAGGCTCATGTACAAATTCAATTGGGTCTTCAATGGTTAAGATATGCCCCATATCATTTTCATTAATATAATCAACCATGGCCGCTAATGTAGTCGATTTTCCCGACCCTGTTGGCCCAGTAACCAACACAATCCCACGAGGAACAGTGACGATTTGCTTAAAAACCGCTGGGCAATTAAGCTCATCCAAAGTCAAAATCTTAGACGGAATCGTCCTAAAAACTGCGCCAGCACCTCTTTGATGATTAAATGCATTAACGCGGAATCGCGCTAGGTTTGGAATCTCAAATGAAAAGTCGCATTCTAGCATCTCCTCATAGCGCTTACGTTGTCCATCATTCATGATGTCATATAACATGTCACGCACTTCCGGATGCTCCATGGATGGCAAATTGATTTTACGCACATCGCCATGGACACGAATCATTGGTGGCAGCCCTGCGGACAAGTGCAAATCCGAAGCTTCGTTCTTGACTGAAAAGACCAGTAAATCTGAAATATCCACTTTCAACTCCTGTTATAATATAATATTTAAGCTTTAATACTTAAAGTACTATGCCTTGAGATTCCACATAAAGTATATTCTAAATACCGTTGAATTATGACCTTAATTTCTGATTCCTTGCAAGCAATGCAAGCAAATATTCTACAAGCGAGCAATCATGCCAACTGCACAGACCTTGTAAAGCTACTCGCTGCCAGTAAATCACAAAGTGTAGATCAACTTCGAACTGCATATTTAGCAGGCCAAACCGCATTTGGTGAAAACTACGTGCAAGAAGCCATTATGAAAAAAAGTGAATTAGCTGACTGCAAAATAGAATGGCATTTTATTGGTCCTATTCAGAGCAATAAAACACAATTGATTGCACAGCATTTTGATTGGGTACAATCTGTTGACCGCCTTAAAATCGCCCAGCGCCTATCAAAAGCGCGTGGCGAAACAGCGTTGCCGCCACTTAACATTTGCATTCAAATCAATAGTAGTAATGAATCTACCAAAAGCGGCACACAGGCAGAAGAACTGCATGCACTTGCAAAAGAAGTCATTGCCCTTCCGCACATTAAACTAAGGGGCTTGATGGCAATTCCTGCGCCTACCAATAACATTGAAAAACAACACGATCAATTTAGAATGGTAAAAGCATCATTAACACAGTTACAGCAAAGTGATGATCTTGCCACTTTAGAACTTGATACCTTATCTATCGGGATGTCAGGAGATTATGTGGCAGCAATTGAAGAAGGTGCAACTATTGTGCGCATTGGATCTGCACTTTTTGGTGCCAGACAGAAACCTTCAACAGCGTAACCTAAGAATTAAACTTAAGAACAGAGAGCTTAACAGTGAAATTAGCATTTATCGGTGGTGGTAGTATGGCGCAAGCCATGCTTGCAGGGCTGCAAACACAACAGTCCGCTATGGCTAACATCAGTGTTGTTGAGCTAGACATCCAAAAACACATCCATTTAGAGCAAACATTTGGCGTTAAAGCAACGAGTGAACTAGCGGATATTACGCAATGCGACGCCATTGTGTTAGCCGTAAAACCACAGCAGTTACATAAGTTAGCAAATGACCTTGCGCCGATATTAAGCCAGCAGTTAGTGATTTCAATTGCAGCGGGCATTCGACTAAAAGACTTAAGTGCTTGGCTAGGTCATTATTCAACTATTGTGCGAGCCATGCCTAACACACCAGCGCAAATTCAAGCGGGCATAACAGGGCTTTATGCACTACCTTCTGTGTCAGAAAAGCAAATCGGCATCGCAGATAAAGTATTAAGCTCAGCAGGCAGTACTTTATGGGTTGATAGTGAAGATAAACTCGATGCCGTGACCGCTATTTCTGGCAGTGGCCCTGCTTATGTATTTTATCTCATAGAGGCACTGGAAGCAGCAGCGTTTGCCTTAGGCCTCAATGATAAAGATGCAAAACAGTTAAGTCTGGCGACCTTTAAAGGCGCTAGTTTATTAGCCGACATTAAGGACACCTCTGTCTCAACACTGCGTGAACAAGTTACATCTAAAGGCGGCACAACAGAACAGGGCCTGCTCAGTTTAGAAAATAGCAAAGTCAAAGAGGCGGTTATGTTGGCGGCAAAACAAGCGTATATTCGATCACAATCACTAGGTGATGAATTAAGTAAAAGTCATTAAAGTACACTCAATTTAATGATAACCAATCGACAAACAATAAAGGCTTAATCCAAATGATATCCAGCGCACTACAGTTTTTACTTAATTCCGTACTTGGCTTATTAACAATGATGTTTTTACTGCGTTTTATCATGCAAGCGTTACGGGTGTCTTTTCACAACCCGATTGGCCAAATGGTGATGGCACTAACTGATTTCGCCGTAAAACCAGCACGACAGTTTGTGCCTAGTTGGAAAAAAAATGATCTATCCACACTGCTGTTAGCATTTATTACACAGGTGATTTTAAAGTTTGTGATGCTTTGGTTAAGTGACTTCCCATTCGCAGTAGCAGATGTCCCAGTTTGGCCGAACATTTTCGCACTGAGTTTAATTGGCGTCGTATCAGTAATATTGGACATCTTCTTTTACGCACTCCTGTTACATGTCATTTTAAGCTGGGTTAATCCACACTCACCAATCGCACCAGTATTGCATAGTATTACGCGCCCTATTCTTAGCCCTATTCAGCGCATCATACCAGCGATGGGGGGAATTGACTTATCCCCACTCGTAGCTATTTTGTTACTACAAATGTTAAAAGTCCCGGTGATTGGTACGCTAACTAGAAGCTTATCGACGTTCCTCTAAGAACTCAAACAACGGTAATCAAGACCACACCACCTCAAACACTTCAGGTGAAAACTCGCTATCCACTTCTAGCACAATGCGTGTGTCGATAAAGTCAGATAGGTTTGCCAAACTTTGTGACTCCTCATCTTGTAACAAGCTAATCACGCTTGGTGAGGCAATGATTTTAAATTCTTTTGCTTCAAACTGTTTAGACTCTCGCAACAATTCGCGCATAATTTCATAGACAATGGTTTGTGCCGTTTTATGCTCGCCACGGCCTTGGCAAATTTCACATGACTGACACAACATGTGCGCTAGGCTTTCACGGGTACGCTTACGTGTCATTTCAACCAAGCCCAACTGGGTAAAGCCGTTTACATTGGTTCTGGCACGATCAACACTGACCGCTTTGTTCAGTTCTTCTAATACCTTTTCACGCTGCGTATCCTCATCCATATCGATAAAATCAATAATGATAATGCCGCCCAAATTACGCAACCTTAGCTGCTGCGCAATGCTTTGCGCAGCTTCTAAGTTGGTTTTAAAAATCGTATCTGACAAACTTTTACCGCTAACAAAACTACCGGTATTCACATCAACCGTCGTCAAGGCTTCTGTTTGATCAAAAATCAAATAACCGCCAGATTTAAGGCCAACTTTGCGTGAAAAAGCCTGCTCAAACTCTTCTTCAATATTGTAAAAATCAAAAATCGGACGCTGTCCTTTGTAATGTGTAAGCGGCTTAACCGCATTCACCACATACAGCTCGGCAAACTTCTTCATACGTTCATAGGTTTCTTTTGAGTCGACGCGAATACTCACGGTATCCGCATTAACAACATCTCTTAGCACCCGTCTTGGCAAGCTTAAATCATAAAATATCAGTGAACGCTCTGTGGCAACCTTGCTGTCTTCTTTGATTTTCGCCCATACCTTTCCCAGATAAGCGATATCGGCCAACAGCTCTTCATCAGTCGCATTTTCAGACATGGTGCGAATAATAAACCCGCCCTTTCTGTCTTTAGGTAGTAGTTCTATTAAGCGATTACGTAACAGCTCTCGCTCGTCTTCATCCTCAATTCTCTGTGAAACGCCAATATGATCTTGATGCGGCAAATAGACTAAAAACCGACCAGCAATACTCACCTCTGTCGTCAGGCGTGCGCCTTTCGTACCAATCGGCTCCTTAATCACTTGCACAATAATAAGCTGACCTTCATGCAAAACTTCTTGTATTGGCTTGGCAGGTTTAGCGTCATCATCGCTCTTACACTCTTTAATATCGCCTGCGTGTAAAAACGCCGCGCGTTGTAAGCCAATTTCAACAAAAGCTGATTGCATGCCTGGCAACACACGACACACCTTGCCAAAGTAAATATTACCCACAATGCCCAATGATGAACTGCGCTCGATATGCAGCTCTTGTGCAACGCCTTGTTCTAACACTGCCACACGGGTTTCTTGCGGTGTTACATTAATTAATATTTCTTGTCCCAAAATGTACTCTTTTTATGTAATTTAAATTAGGTGGTTCAAATTCAGATGGTTCAAATTTAGATGCTTTTAAATTGATATAGTTATAATTTTTTAGCTGCAACTTTTTTAATCAATTGTGCAGTTTCAAACAGTGGCAAACCCATTACACCTGAGTAGCTGCCCTCAATATGCTTTATCCAAGCAGCAGCTCTACCTTGTATGGCATAACTCCCCGCTTTGTCCCGATGTTCACCAGATGCAATATAGGCATTAATCGCCTCCTTAGAAAGGTGCATCATTTCAACAGTCGTTGTATTCAACACCACACTCACCTTACCATTAAAATAGGCTGCCACAGCCGTATGCACTTCATGTGTCGTATCTGATAAGCTTTTTAGCATTTGCAATGCATCTGCATCATTTTCTGGTTTACCCAACACTTTACTACCGACACAAACAGTTGTATCAGCCGCCAACACGACCAAATTTGAATATTCTTTTTTCATATTACTAGCTGTTGCTAGTGCTTTTTCTTTAGCCAGCCGCTTCACATATTGACTGGGCAACTCATCTTGCTTGAGTGATTCATCAATACCCGCAGGTAATACAATACAATCAATACCAATTTGTTTAAGTAATTCAGTCCGACGCGGGCTTCGAGAGGCCAGTATCAACATTTGTCTATTCTTGTTTATTTCCATGCCGACACTTTAATTGACTAACTTTAGTTTGCCAAATTATTACTTATTTCTTGTTATAGTTTACAAACAACCGCCTCTTTAGGTCCGCATCTTCAACTATCCGCAATGTTCCGCTTAGCGTAAAATAGGGTAAACATTGATTTAAGACGATTTGCGTGAAAAAAGAAACTGTGAAAAAAGCTATTTGGAAGCCCCATGCAACCGTTGCGGCAATTGTAGAACAGGATGGCAAGTTCTTACTTGTAGAAGAAACGACTAGCCGTGGCAATCGTTTTAATCAGCCAGCAGGGCATTTAGAAGACAATGAAACCATCAACCATGCGGTGATACGTGAAACGCTGGAAGAAACAGCTTATGATTTCACACCAGAAGCATTACTTGGCATTTATCATTGGAAGCATAATCACAATGATACGACATATTTACGCTTTGCGTTTATCGGGAAAGTGGGTAACCACTATCCTGAGCAAGCTTTAGATACTGGCATTATTAGAGCGGTTTGGATGAGTATTGATGAAATTAGAGCACAACAACATTTAATGCGTAGCGAGCAAGTACTCAGCTGCTTTGAAGATTATCTTGCTGGAAAACAGCACCCATTGAAAACAATCACACACTTATGAGTAAAGCTAGCGTATGAACAAACCCAAAGTAATCGTCGGCCTATCTGGCGGAGTAGATTCATCCGTTACGGCCATGCTACTAAAACAGCTAGGCTATGATGTCACCGGCCTTTTCATGAAAAACTGGGAAGATGATGATGATGATGAGTATTGCTCAAGCAAGCAAGACTTGATTGATGCCGTTTCAGTCGCCGATAAACTCGATATTGAGATTGAAGCGGTTAACTTTAGTAAAGAATATAAAGACCGTGTATTTGCTAATTTCTTATCTGAGTATGAAGCGGGTCGTACACCTAACCCAGACATTCTGTGTAATGCGGAAATTAAATTTAAAGCTTTCCTAGATCATGCCATGAAAATGGGCGGCGACTTAATCGCCACTGGTCATTATGCACAAGTACGGGAGAACCCTCTCCTAGCTGGGAACTACCAATTATTAAAAGCGGATGATAGTAGTAAAGATCAAAGCTATTTTTTACATCGCTTAAATCAAGCTCAACTGAGCAAAACACTGTTCCCATTAGGCCAACTTTTAAAACGTGAAGTACGTGAAATGGCACGTGATGCTGGCTTAGCGAATGCTGAAAAAAAAGATTCGACTGGAATTTGCTTTATTGGAGAGCGTCCATTCCAAGAATTCTTGCAACGTTATTTACCCAAAAATCCAGGCGTCATGAAAACGCCAGCAGGTAAAGTAGTTGGTCAACATGATGGTTTGATGTATTACACATTAGGCCAGCGTCAAGGTTTGAAAATTGGTGGTAGCCGCGATAGCAATGGCGAGCCTTGGTTTGTTGCGGCAAAAGACATGGCAACCAATGAGCTCATCGTCGTTCAAGGCCACGACCATCCATTGTTACTGAATGATGGTTTAAAGGCTGGACAACTCCATTGGATTAGCGGTGAGGAGCCTGAGACGAACTGGGTATATGCAGCCAAAACCCGTTACCGTCAACCGGATGCGACGTGTGAAATTGATGCTATGAATGCAGAAGAGGTGGATATTCGCTTTGGCCAAAAACAATGGGCCATCACCCCGGGGCAATCAGCCGTGGTTTATGAAAGCAATGTTTGCTTAGGCGGCGGTATTATTACTGGGCCTGTTTAGGCCTCAACATCGAGCTCGCTTAATTCGGAGTTGGCGCAGTTTCTTTAAAGCTAGGGCGTTTACTTAATATCGTAAAGTGCTTCGATAAATTCGGATATTGGCTTTGCCAATTTTGCTGTTTCAATCGCAAGTCAACAAAGCCGAGTAAACAGCCAACGGCAATATCAGCCAAGCTAAAGGTCTCGTTGACACACCATTTCTTTTTACTGATGTCTTTGTTCAGTGCCGCTAAACCATAATCGACTTTTAACCATTGTTTTTTTAGCGTTGCTGCTGATTGCTCAGTCTCAGGTTTACGGTACTCAAGTACAATGGCAACAGCAGCATCACATACGCCATCAGCCAATGCCTCCCAACGCATGACTTCGACTTTTAACTTATTGTCATCTAGTAGGAGTTGGTTCACTGGCTTTCTAGCTTCCAAGTATTCAACAATCACACGAGAGTCATATAGTGCGATATCATCATTCAGCACCAATGTCGGCACTTTTCCCAGTGGGTTATATTGCAACAAGGGCGAATCAGCATCACCTAACGCCACCTCTTGTAGTTGCATCTCGATATGTTTTTCAATGGCAACTACGCGAACTTTACGTGCATATGGGCTATTCGGAGTATATAAGAGTTTCATGTGTTCGTTACCAAGTTTTAAATTTCTAACTGCATTATAATGCAAATATGAACGCTCCTCTAATGACAATTCATTATCCTCGCGGTAGTCAGCAGTTCAATCTACACGTCGATATGCTTGTAAAAACCGCACTTGTCGAAGATGTTGGAACTGGCGATTTGACAGCATCACTGATTCCCAACACATACGCTAATGCGACCATTATTTCACGCGAGCAGGCTGTTATCTGCGGTGTCGATTGGGTGAATGCGTGCTTTAAACAAATCGATGAATGCGTTGAAATTAACTGGCAGGTGTCAGAGGGTGACGTCGTCAGCCCTTATCAGGTTTTATGTGAAATTCATGGTAATGCACGTTCGTTGCTTACGGCTGAACGTTGTGCGCTTAATTTCCTGCAAACCTTATCAGCTGTCGCCACACACACACAGCAATACGTAAAGTTAGTTGAAGGCACTAAAGCTAAAATACACGACACCCGAAAAACGCTACCAGGTTTACGTTTAGCTCAAAAGTATGCAGTCACTGTTGGCGGCGGATTTAATCAACGTCTCGCACTATATGAAGGCATCTTAATTAAAGAGAATCATATAGCAGCTGCTGGTAGCATTGCCGCAGCACTACAACAAGCACTGGCATTAGACACGTTTGCATCGATACAAATTGAAGTAGAAAACTTATCAGAACTCAATGAAGCCTTAGCTGCTGGCGCAACTAGCGTATTGCTTGATGACTTTAGTTTGGAAGATATGCGCACCGCTGTCAAAACTAATAATGGAAAAGCCTTGTTAGAAGGTTCTGGCAGTGTAGATTTAAGTACTGTGCGGCAAATCGCAGAAACTGGCGTAGACCGCATCTCAGTTGGTGCATTAACCAAAAATATACAAGCCATTGATTTATCAATGAGAATCAAATAGGATTGAACAAAACCTAATTCAGCCGATGGCTTAAGCTTACCTAGACCCCTATGGAAAAACCTAAAGATTCAAACAGTCCAAACAAGCTTACCTTAGCTGAATTCTTGCGCATGCTTGTCAGTGCTGGAAAGATAGATAAGTCACACGCAGAGACGCTCTATAAAGATCGCAAGTTAGATACCTCTAACTTACACCCTATTATCATTGTCGCCGAACAAAAATGGGATGACTTGCTGACAGAGAAAACCATGACGGCAGACTCGCTGTCTCGCTGGTTAGCCACGGCAACTAGTCATGAATTTTTCCATATAGACCCATTAAAACTAGATTTCAGCTCCGCATCGCAAATGGTTTCAAAAGCCTATGCACAGCGGTTGAAAATCATGCCAATCTCTATCAATGGAGATGAGGCCGTTGTGGCGACTGCCGACCCATACCAAACAGACTGGGTGCCTGAACTAGAGCGCATGCTAGGCATGAAAATTCAGCTTGTCGTTGCCAACCCGTTAGAGATTAACCGTTACTTACCCGAGGTCTACAATCTAGCATCGACGATCAACAAAGCCGCGCTATCTAAAGCGGATCAAATTGTTGGCGTACAAAACTTTGAGCAACTTGTTGAATTAGGCAAAGATAAAAACCTAGATGCAAATGAACAACATGTCGTGAATATTGTGGATTGGCTATTCAAGTATGCTTTTGAACAACGTGCGAGTGATATCCATCTAGAACCACGCCGCGACATGGGGACACTACGTTTTAGAATTGATGGCGTACTGCATCAAGTCTACCAATTACCAACTACCATTATGAATGCCATCACCAGCAGAATTAAATTGCTTGGCCGCATGAACATGGTTGAAAAACGCCGTCCACAAGACGGTCGTATTAAAACAGTTAATAGTAATGGTACTGAAATAGAATTACGTTTATCCACCATGCCTACGGCTTTTGGTGAGAAGTTAGTCATGCGCATTTTCACCCCTGAAGTTATTATGCAAGATTTTGTTAAGTTGGGGTTCTCTACTAAACAAGCGGCACTATGGGATGAATGGACGAAACACCCTAATGGCATTATTTTAGCCACAGGCCCAACTGGCTCTGGCAAAACAACGACGCTCTACTCTACACTCAAACGCGTGGCAACAACTGAGGTCAATGTCAGCACGGTCGAAGATCCTATTGAAATGATTGAACCTGCATTTAACCAAATGCAAGTATCAACCAATATTGGATTAGACTTCTCGCAAGGCATCCGCACCTTAATGCGTCAAGACCCAGACATTATTATGGTCGGTGAGATTCGAGATGGTGAAACAGCTGACATGGCAATTCAAGCTGCCTTAACCGGCCATTTAGTGTTATCTACATTGCATACCAATGATGCGCCCTCCGCCATCACACGTTTATTAGATTTAGGCATTCCCTCCTACCTAATTCACTCTACCGTGTTAGGGATTATGGGGCAGCGTCTCGTGCGCACATTGTGCCCTGCCTGCAAAGCACCAACTGAATTATCTGATGAGGAATGGAATTCGGCTACGGGCCCATTTAAAGCTGCCAAGCCGAAAACGGTAATGAAAGCTGTTGGCTGTCTAGAATGCCGCAATACAGGCTATAAGGGTCGTAGCGGTATTTATGAGATGCTCACCATCACCCCTAAGCTACGTAAGCTGATTACACCCAATACCGACTTGGCTGAAATTAAAAAGCTAGCTTACCAAGAAGGTATGCAACCATTGATGCTAAATGGATTAGAGAAAGTCGCTGCTGGCTTAACAACCATTGAGGAAGTTATCAAGGTTGCGCCACATTTAGACGAGTAGTTACTTTCTTAGTTTCAATAAAATAATACTCATCATTAGTTAAAAACTACCTCATTATGCAAACCTCCTCTCAAAGTGCTTGCTTTACCCAAAGTAGTTATTGAAAAGGGAAAGCCTAATACTCCAGAAAATATGTCCAAAGTGCCAACCATCACCATTACTTCTTCTCACTTTTTTTTTGTAAACTATTTTACTTATTTAAAATAATCAGCTAGTAAAGCATCAGTAACCAACGGCGTTGCTCGCGTTTTCTTCGTTAGCAAAATAACCCACTACAGCTTCCTTGGCATATTGATTAACATCTGCAGATGTCGCTTTTTTACCACTATTCAATTCATGCGCATAATTAAATAATGGTACATACAAACCGCCACTTCCAGGCTTCTTACGCAGTGTTAATGGCTTACCCACTTGCGCATACTGCACCCACTGCTTACGTATTTCACGCCAAAACCGTTCTGTGTTCTTATAGTAAGTATCCGCTAAAGAAAAATCATAACCTTTAATACGCTCATAACGGTTATATCCAAATTCACGTGCAATCACAGGATACTGCTCAACAATACTTACATTACGTAATTCATCATCTAAAACAAGCTTATTGTTTTGTTGTTCATGCACCCAGCCTGTTGGCAAAATAATATGGTTATTATTACCTAGTAGTAATTGGTAATCTTTACGCACACTATACTCACGTCGTGGCAATGGGCGCCAAGTATCAGGACTATTCCAGCTTGAGTAGTTGCCCATGTGCTGCCAAGATGCTATGCCCCCATAGCGTGGTGAGTCATCAACCTGATAAACGGTTTGTGACCAAGTACCTTTTTTCTCAGCCTCTAACACTAGCTCAGCTTGCCAAGTGTTATAGCCTTTATACTGCAATACTTGCTTTGGTTGATATTGCCAATCTTGACGCCAGTGCTTGACTAATGTCGGTTCATTCTTAGTGCCATCTTCATTCATGGTTTGCATCACCAAAATATGCTGCAAGGAGATAAAGTCAGGCCTGTCTTCTAATACGTATACTTTTTCTGTCGCCCAGCTTTGATATGGTTTTTGTTGTTGATAGTTATCAGTAAAGCCTGCCACCTCAACAAAATCAAAACTCACTTTATACGGGCCAGCCATTGCCAAGATAGCGCGCCTGTCACGTTCTACGTCACTAATACCTTTTTCTTGCAGGTGCTTCCAAGCCGCGCTAGGTGTTTTGTCTAACTCCACTGGCACACCTTTAGATATACCACCGCGTGGTGCCATATCGACCCCTTCAACAAAACGCCATCCAAACGTATATTGCTGCTCAAGTGCTGTAGGCGAAGCCTCAGCCTGCGCTGTATTTTTCTTATTATCCACACTCGTGCATGCAGATAATCCTAGTGTTGCAATAATCGTCATTGCGGTTAGTTTTAACATATTACTTCCTTTATTACAGCGATTTAAAATTGGTACTTCACACTCACGTTAGCATTACGGCCAGGCAGGCTAAATGCGTCGATTTGTGCATAAGTAGGTGATAGACTTCTGACATCAGACCAAGCAAAATATTTACGATCAAAGATATTAAACAGTGCCGCATTCAAAGTTAGGTGATCGTTAACTTGGTAATAAGCAGTCATATCAAATACTTCATAGCCAGCTGGTGTATAAAAAGCCGTTGAGTCAGGGTTTCTGTCTTTTCGTTCAACAATCGTTGCGAAAAGGTTAGCCCCATACTTTCCTTGCTTGTCATAACGTAAGCCCAGTACAAGCTTATCTGGATCAATTGTATTCAATGCCGTTTCAACTCCATCTGACTTAGCGTTCCCTCTTGCATGAGCATAACTAGCTGACATACTCCAATTTTTGCTAAGTGCCCAATCACCACGCAATTCAAAACCACTAATGTCTACATCACTGAAATTAATTGACTGAAATTGCTGAACACCACCGACGACACCAACGAGTTGATTGCTCGCAATAAAATCTTTATAACGCCCGGTAAATGCACTTGCGCTATATCTTAGCCGCTGGTTACGCCCTCTTATGCCAACCTCAAATGAATCACTAGTTTCTGGTTTTAAATCAGGGTTACCTAAGGTTGTGTAGCCAAACACTAGGTTAGAAAAACCACTATTTACCTGTACAGGTTGTGGCGCCCTAAAGCCATGTGCATATTGCCCGTAAATATTTGCTAAAGGGTCTAATTTCCAAACCAACCCTAGCTTAGGTGAGAACTCATCATCTTTTAGTGTCGCAGGCTCTACAGATGTGCTGTTTCGATAGAGCGTATCTGTGTTAGGTGACAACTTAAATCGATCATAGCGCAAGCCAGGAATGACACTCACTTGCCCAATAGTAATCGTATCTTGTACAAAAGCGCCCATTAACGTGTAGTCGGTGTCTGGGAATGCTTTAGCCCTCACAAAAGGTGCACCATTCACATTGTTACCATCACGTATAGATGAAACCTCCGCGTGGCTAGCATCAACACCATAGACTAACTGATTGGTCACTGTCTCACCAAAATTACTCTCTAACTGCAAGCTGCCACCAACCGTATTTTCTACGTAATTAGTGTCGCGCGTCCTAATTGTATTGACAGCACTATCCCGTGTTTCTAAACCAAACTGGCTATTCTCGGCATCCTGATGGTAAAGGTTAGCAACAACACGCTGAATCCACTTGTTCTTAGCTTGCTTGTATTCATAATCCACTTTGAATAACTGGCGTGATATATCCTCTTTCAAATCAACGCCTGACAAGGTTGGCGAAGTAAATGGATCACCAAAAAACGTTTTGACGTCCGTATCAATACTACGGTCCAAATCTTCAACAGTAAACTTCACACTATGATGTTCATTTGGCTTTACAACAAATTTTCCTAATAAATAATCTGAACGATTATCTTGTGGGTTCGGTTTGGTGCGTGTGATATTGTCAGCACCGTTACTACCTTGGTTTTGCGCTTCATGTCCACGTCTAAAGCTCCCTAAAAACATGGCTTCAAACTGCTCACCGGCTACCGCAAATGATGGTGCTGTTACCCAGCTATTATCAACGGATGAGTAACCAAGTTTAATAGCCCCCTGATACGACTTACCCAACGTCAATAAGTCTTCTGGGTCTTTTGTAATAAAACTGACTGCGCCAGCAAGCCCATCAGAACCAAACTGTGTAGAGGACGGGCCACGTAAAATTTCTACCCTTTTATATGCTTCCAAATCAATATAATCACCACGGCCAGCAGCAAAAGGACCACTTGAATACCCTAATGGTAAACGCACGCCATCGGCTTGCAGTAAGACTTGATTACCTTCCAGCCCCCTAACGTTAATGCCTTCATTGCCTGCTCGACCAGTAGCACGAAACACACCAGAAGCCCGGTTAGGTTGTGCCCGGACAGAAATACCTGTTTCAAAACGCATCAAGTCTTTAATATCGACAGGTTGTTGCTTTGCAATATCATCATCTGAAATGACGGTCACTGTTGTTGCAACATCATTGACGTCCTGCTCTATGCGTGAAGCGGATACAACCACCTCTTTTAGGTGATCAAGATCCTCTGCAAAAGCTGGATTACTCAAACTAGTTAACGTTGCTAATAACGCCATATATTGCGTCTTGTTTATACTCATGTAATACCCCTTAATTATTGACTTTAATTTTGGCTGGCTACATGAGTCACCTCATTGGCTTGCTACTTGGTTAAGCGTCTTTGTTTCTACCTTGAAAATCTATTGCTAAGTGATTGTTTTAAAAATAGCTAAACCAACTTTACAGCGCCCTTCATCATGAAGTTATGTCCTGGGAAGGTGCAGAAAAATACATACGCTTCCTTGGTGTTGAGTCGGTCTACTCTTAGTTTTGCAGTTGTGCTTTCGCCACCACCGATAATGCTTGTTGCCATTAAAACGCGTTTATCATTAGCTTTTATATAACCGTCTTTTGCGCCTGCTTCTCATCTGTCGCTTTGGTGATAACCAGATTGTGGCCCATAATATTTTTAGGCATTGTCCCTGTGTGTTTCAGGTTAACAATAAACTCTTTGCAGCTTTTGGGAATGGTTATATTGTTAGTGCTAAATTGCATCGTATCTGTCGACTCAACATTAGCAGTACACGAACTAGTAGTAGCTGCATCAGCTTTTGGTACCGTTATTAGAATGTATGCAGCTAATATAAATAAAAGAACTGAAATGCCGAATAATTTTTTTGTAGTCATAACTTCTTCCTTTTCTAGTGTATTTTTTATTGGCTGGCTATATGCTGAATCCGCTTTAGCTGGCTAACTCTTGATTATTGTTTGTCACAAGCCTCTTAAATAAGTCCCACAAAATTGACTCAGTAAAAACATAGCCGACTAACATAAGCAAGAACACTTAAAGCGACTATTTACTGGTTGTTCAAGACCATTTAGAAGATACGCTTGCGTGCATTTAAAGCAGTGTTAGGGCTCCTTTAAATGCTAATACTTTCTAACGAGAATTCAATTAATGATAATGATTAT
>JBLIIL010000004.1:0-75010 GCA_047634755.1 Methylophilaceae bacterium | reverse complement strand
TTCAATTTGCAGGGTTTGACCGAATACACCCAAATACGCAACGATTAATCGCCGTATTGAAAGCACGTAGTGTAACGGTGAGTACTTATCCACTCACACTTTCAGCGCCACAACAGTTAGCGCATGTCACGCTGAACGACCAAGAAGCTGAATGTCGTGCTGCGGTGGCTTGGGCGCAACATCAATTAGCGAACAATACAGATGCCAAGCTCGCTATTGTAGTGCCAGAACTAGAGGCGTTACGTCCGACACTATCCGATTTATTAGACGACGTGTTTCACCCAGAAGCCGCCGCGCCTGCCAATGCAGAAATACTGCGCTGCTATGACTTTACTTTAGGGGTTTCACTGTCTAGCTTGCCAATCATCAATACAGCATTAGATTTATTACGCTTTGCTTGGCAAAAACAAGCCATGTTGCAAACGGACATTGCACAGCTATTAAATAATGTGTATTGGTCTACAAGCATGCTAGAAAGCGATGCCCGCGCCAAGCTGGATGCGCGTATGCGGCAAGATTGTCCACTAAGCCTCACTTCACACCGCTTTATCCGTTTTTTGCATTATGCTTGCGAAGGTGAACATGCTTTAGCTTTGCCCGACTTATTAGCTGACACCAAAACACTTATGGGGGTCGCGCAAGATAATAGCCGTTTTGCTAGCCCTGCTGAGTGGGCAGAAACCTTTGCAAACGCACTTAAGGCAACGCATTGGCAAGGCGAGCGTAGTACTTCTAGCCACGAATATCAAGCTGTAGAATCCTTTAAAAAAGTGTTATTGCAACTCGCCAGCTTAACGCCACTAGTGGGTAAAATCAGTCCAAATGAAGCCATTAAACGACTAACCCAATTGTGCAAGAATCAGATATTCCAACCTGAGCGCAAGTCACAACCTGCCATCCAAGTAATGGGTATGCTAGAAGCCAGCGCAGAGCCTTTAAATGCAATATGGGTCATGGGCATGAATGATCATGTATGGCCACCGATTGCGCGCCACAATGCCCTATTGTCTGCGCATATTCAACGTGATGCTAATACACCGAATGCTAGCAGCGAAGTACAAACGGGATTTGCCTTGGCGATACATGAGCGCTTAATCAAAAGTGCCGTACAGGTGACTTTTTCAAGTGCTGAAAAAGATGGCGAACGCGAGCTACGGGTGAGTCCTTTGATGCATGGCATTAGCAAACTTGAGTCAGCGCCTAACATTAGCCTCACCTTAGCAGAAACGTTAGCGCAAGCATCTACACGCGATTGGCAATGGCTAGATGACCACCAAGCGCCGCCCGTTAAAGATGGCGAACATGTCGGCGGCGGTACAGGCTTACTAAAAGCGCAGGCAATTTGCCCTGCTTGGGCGTTTTACCAGTATCGCTTAAATGCGAAAAGTCTCGGTGAGCCAGTCAATGGTTTGGATGTGATGGAGCGCGGCAGCTTGGTGCATGAAGTCTTAGCCCAATTTTGGGATGGTCGCAACCAAGAAGCTTGGCAAGATACGATTCCTGATACGTTAAAAGCCGAGTTATTAGCCATCGCAGAAAATGTACTCACCGCATTTAATACTGAACGGAACGGTGTTTTTTCTGACACGTTTTTAAGCTTAGAGGCGGCTCGCTTAAGTAAGTTGGTTTTTGCATGGCTAATAGAAGTTGAAATGCTACGTCCGCAAGGCTTTAGCGTGCAAGCTTGTGAACGTGAATGCAATATTAATATTGAAGGTATTAGCATCAAACTCATTATTGATCGTATTGATCAGTTAGACGATGGTAGGCTGGTCGTCATTGATTACAAAACGGGCCGTCAGTTGGATTATAAAAACTGGGCACAGCCTAATATTACTGAACCGCAATTACCGATTTATGCGGCCTTTATTTTAGAAGGTGCGAGCGAGTTTGAAAACAGCGAGGTTGGCGCAGTCTGTTACGCCAAAGTGCGCCTTGCTGATAATGCCTTTGTTGGTATTGCAGCGGCGGAAGAGCTGGTACAAGGTGTAATGGTATTTGATGACCGCTATGGTCGAAGAGCCTTTGATGAAGTCAATTTTCCCGATTGGAAAAGCATCATTCAGCATTGGAAAAGCAGCATTACGACCACCGCGATTAGTTTGAAAAGTGGTGATGCAGCGGTCGCATTTGAAAGCGAAAATCAGCTGACTTTTTGTGATGTAATCCCATTGCTGCGCTTACCTGAACGCCAATTGCAATTTGAGCGTCAACATAATGATTTGGAACAACTGCAATGAGTAATGATGCAACATTAGATACTTTATTGCATGAAGATAGATTAAGCCGTGAGCAGGCATTAGAGCATGACTCATTTATTGTCGAAGCGCCAGCTGGTGCGGGTAAAACGGAACTGCTAACGCAGCGTTTTTTAAAGCTATTAGAAACGGTAGAATCGCCAGAAGAAATCATCGCCATTACCTTTACCAATAAAGCCGCCTCAGAAATGAAGTCACGGATTATGGATAGCTTAGTCGTGGCAGCGGCTGATGAACTGCCTGTACAGCCACATAAGCAAATCACGTTTGCATTGGGCAAAACTGTTTTAGCACGTTCGGCTGAATTGGACTGGAATCTGCTTGATACACCATCGCGTTTACGTATTTATACCATTGACTCATTAAGCGCCAATTTAGCAAGGCAAATGCCATTACTAAGCCGTTTTGGTACGCAACCTGGCGTATGCGATGACCCAAGACTGCATTATGAAGAAGCCGCGATGCGAGCAATTGAGCATCTTGAACATGAAGATTACGGTCAGATTGTTCATGATGCATTGCAGTACTTTGATAATGATACTTACAAGCTGACACAACTCTTGGCCGAAATGCTAGCAAAGCGCGATCAATGGTTGCCATATTCGCAAAGTGCGCATACGGCACAAGATGCTGAGGCAGCGCTAGCCAGTATGATTAATGGCGATATTCAAGCGGCAGCTGAGGTGTTTTCTGTACGTTACCAACAAGCACTCATGCCGATTGCACGCTTTGCAGCGAGTAAATTAGAAGCTAACCACCCTATTGCCCAGTTGCTAGACTGGGATAGTGAAATTGACGCTGAAACACACAATTTAGCCGAGTGGCAGGCGGTGACAGAGCTGGTGCTAACAGCCGGTGGCACACTGCGGAAACGTTTAGATAAAAACATTGGATTGCCTGCCACATCTGAGGCTAAATCCCATAAAGCTGCCTTATTAGAAATCATTGCGTTGCTGCACCAAACCAGTGGCGCAGAAACAGCGCTTGCACGTTTACGTACTTTGCCAAGTCCGCAGCAGGATGAAAACACATGGAAAATGATTGCGACACTTGCACAGCTACTGCATATTGCCGTTGGTGAATTATGGTTGGTCTTTCAAGCTAATGGCGAGGTGGATTTTGTTGAAATATCACAACGCTCATTATTAGCACTGGAAGACGTTGAGGGTAGCACTACCGACTTAGCATTAAAGTTGGATTATCGCATTCAGCATTTATTAGTGGATGAGTTTCAAGATACCAGCCCTTCACAAATTATGCTAATTCAAGCGCTCACCCGAGGTTGGCAAGCAGACGATGGCCGTACTTTATTCTGTGTTGGCGATCCAATGCAGTCTATCTATCGCTTTCGTAAAGCCAATGTTGGTTTGTTCCTAGGTGTAGCACAAAAAGGCATAGGCCAGATCAAGCTTAAGTCATTGAAATTATGGCGTAACAACCGTTCACAGCCCCCCGTGGTGGAATGGGTGAATATAGCCTTTGATAAGGTATTTCCTGATCAAGATAGCATTAGCCGCGGCGCGATTCAGTACCGTCAATTTGTGGCGACTAAAGACAGTGAATCCGAAGCTGGTGTGACGGTGCATGCGATGTTGGATGAAAAGCCAAGTAGCAATACTGACGATGATGAAGAGCCAATCTTAGCAACTGATATTCGCCAGTTAGAGGCGGATACCATTATTGAGATTATTCAACAGGCCCGAGCGCATAAACCCGAAGCAAAAATTGCCGTATTGGTACGGGCGCGTAGCCATTTAACAACTTTGGTGACTAAAATCCGCCGTAACCACCCTACCCTGAGCTTCCAAGCGGTAGAGATTGAAGAGCTCGTTAACCGTCAAATTGTGCAGGATTTACTCTCTTTGAGTTATGCACTACACCAACGTGCCGATCGCGTGAATTGGTTAGCCGTGTTACGTGCGCCTTGGTGTGGCCTGACCTTGGCTGATTTGCATGCCTTAGTGTCGAGTGACAAGAGCAGCACCATCATGCAGCTTATGCACAATGAAGCGCGCTTAACCTCATTGAGTGCAGATGGTCAGCAACGTGTATTACATGTGCGTGATGTGCTGAGCCAAGCGTTACAGCATCAAGGTCGCTCCTCTATCAGCCGGTGGCTGCATGGTAGTTGGTTGATGTTAGGTGGTGCTGATTGCTTATGGGATGCGGGTGATGTGCGCGATGTACAAACTTTCTTTGCTCGCGTTCAACATATGGAAGCGGCAGGTCAATTTTCACCACAACAGTTAGCGGTAGAAGTTGAAAAACTCTATGCAGCACCCGATGCCAAAGCGGATGACAGCCTACAATTTATGACAATTCATAAATCTAAAGGCTTGGAATTTGATACCGTCATTCTCCCAGGTTTAGACCGCAAAACAGGCGGCAACGATCAGCCATTATTACTATGGGAAGAAGTATCACCAGATGATGCGTCGCATGAAATAGACGATGTGAATTTAGTCGTAGCGCCTTACATTCCTAAAGGCGCAAACGCTCAAGCAGCCAACGTAATCACCCCTTATGATTATTTGAAAATGCTAGAGAAAGAACGTGCTGCATTTGAAGATGCACGTGTGCTTTACGTCGCGGCAACCCGCGCTGAACGATGTTTGCATTTATTAGGCGCGGCAAAAGTAAATAACAAAGGTGAGATTAAAGCGCCTAAAAATACATTTTTAGACATGTTATGGCCGATTGTGTATGACCAGTTTAATGAAGCGCATGCGATAAAACCACCAACTGACAGCACGACTAATGTCACCGCGAATATAGATTCAACAGTCACATTAGAAAATTTCAAACCGCAATTGATTCGTTTGAACCAAGTTACTTCGACTAATGTTTTTGCGAAAACAAAAATAATCGAAAGTGGCAATAACAATAAAAAAGAAGACAATAGCAACACGTTGGATGCAGATGTCGGCATCTTAACGCACTTATATTTAGAATTGATGGTCAAAAGTGACTTGCACCTATGGTCAGCCAACCGTATCACTACTTTAGAAAATGCGATGCAACGTTGGTTTAAACAAAAAGCTTATGATGCAGTAACCGCCAATCAATCAGCCAAACGCGTCATCACCCTATTATCTACGACACTTGGCAGTGAACAAGGTCAGTGGGTGTTGCAGGAGAGAGACACGGCTGCTAATGAATTAGAGATTATCTCTATCAGTGAGCAAGCAGTTAATCAAAAAATAGTCGACCGCACATTTGTCGATGCAGGTATCCGCTGGGTGATTGATTACAAATCCACCACCTTAGCCAACGCTAGCTCGGATGCTGATTTAAAAACCTTTGCTGCGCAATACCAAGCGCAACTAGATGGTTATGCTTCTTTATTTAAAGATCAAAATCTACCGATACAAAAAGCGATTTTCTTTGTCAGTATCGGCAGACTATTGAAGCTTGATTAGCTAGGAATACCACTATCATCTGCGCTATTAGCAATATGTAGCGTCTGCGTTGGAAATGCCATCTCAGCACCATGTTGTGCAATGATATCAGCCGTTTTTAACAAGACATCTTGCTTAACATCATGAAACTCTTCCCAAATGACTGTTCGCGAAAATGTATAGATAAAAAAGTCGATGGACGAGGCATTGAAAGCATTGAAATTCACAATCAGCGTTTTAGCCGTATCAATATCAACATGCGCTTTTAGCATGGCTTTAACATCTTCAACGATGGCTGCCATCACGTGAATATCATCATAGCGAATACCAATGGTTTCTTTAATACGGCGATTGCTCATACGGGATGGGTTTTCAACGACAATCGTGGTGAACAGCGCATTAGGAACGTAAATTGGGTTTTCATTAAATCGTTTAATCTGAGTATAGCGCCAGCTAATTTTCTCCACGACCCCTTCAATATCCTTATCTGGTGAACGCACCCAATCACCGACTTCAAAAGGTCGATCACTGTAAATGGTTAAGCCGCCGAAAAAGTTAGCCAAAATATCTTTTGCAGCAAAACCAATGGCAATACCACCAATGCCACCAGCAGCGAGTAAACCAGAAACACTAAAGCCAAACGTTTGCATTAACGTCAGCACAGCGCCAACAATCACTACCAAATGGCCTAACTTAGTTAATGCATCAACCGTCGTGTAATCGATACTATCACCGCGATGGCGCTGTTGCACTAAGTACCGATCACTTGCCTCGTTAATTAAGCGCCAGAAAAACCAAACAAAGCAAACGGTAATCAACGCATCTCTGAGCATGGGAACAATGTCGAACAACTCATTACCAGTATGCTCACCGATAATTTTTAATGCGATTGAAATGCCGACTACCCACACCACAAACGGCAGTGGTTTTGAGGAGGCAACGAACAGCGTGTCATCCCACTCACTTTTGGTTTTTTCTGATGCTTTAATCAATAGGCCAAACATATAAGCCACAATAAAATTAATCACTATAACGGCAATAAAAACGCCTATTATTTTCAAAATCCACAGCTCATTCAAGCCAAATGTTTCTAAGCTTTGTATGATGTCTTCCAATGCAATACTCCTTTACTTAATCTAACTGCAATATAACACAGCAGTTTAAACCATAGTTTTCCATTCACCTGCCATCGACACACACCTAACTGATGAAGGAATAGTGTAAAATCATTTTAACAATGAACCAAATAAAACTGGTCACTTAAATGAAAATATTCTCCCACCTTTATGAACGCGTGATGTCTTGGTCGAAAAAACCAAATGCGTCTTGGTATTTGTGCCTATTAAGCTTTGCTGAATCCTCTTTTTTTCCAATTCCACCTGATGTGATGCTCGCGCCGATGTGTCTTGCTACGCCGTCAAAAGCTTGGTTTTTTGCATTATTAACAACAGTCGCCTCGCTACTTGGCGGCTTGCTCGGCTATTTAATCGGTGCGACTTTTTTTGACTTCATCACACCTTATTTACAAGCGAACGATCATTATTGGACCGCTTTTCAAAAAGCAGAAGCTTGGTTTACAGAGTGGGGTGTTTGGGCAATATTCCTCGCAGGATTTTCACCTATTCCCTATAAAATATTCACCATTGCAGCAGGTGCATTAGCCATGCCATTATTGCCATTCACGATTGCATCATTTATTGGCAGAGGCGCACGCTTCTTCATGGTAGCTGGCCTGATGAAATGGGGCGGCGCTAGCATGGAAGCTAACTTAAGAAAATATGTCGACCGTATTGGCTGGGCAACAGTTGGCTTAATTGCAGTCGCCATTACCATCATGAAGCTTTCGTAAAAGCCCCTTAGGGATTAGACACAAGAAATTAAGCAAACTCTTTCAGGATTTGTTGAATCAGATCGACTCGATGATTGAGATTGCCTAGCTCTACTGAAATGCGCAACTTCTCTGGTCCATTCATACGGCAACGTTTATCACGCTGTAATAGGTTGATTAACTTCAATGGATCAATATCTGCTTTAGGATTAAATTGCAACTGAATCGCAGCATCTGAAGCATCAACCTTCACAATACCTAAAGGCTTCGCGGCAATACGTAAACGATGGCAGGCAATCAAAGCTTCGCCTGCTGTAGGTAATAATCCAAAGCGATCAATCAATTCTTCTTGCATTACGTCTAAAGCTTCATCATCATCACAGTTAGCCAATCGTTTATAAATCACTAGACGTTCATGTACATCATGGCAATAGTCACCAGATAGCAATGCTGGCGTGTGTAAGTTGATTTCTGTCGTCACGCCCAGCGGTGCATCCAAGTCAGGCTCTGTGCCCGCTTTAAGCTGCTTAACGGCGTGATTAAGCATATCGGAATACATATTAAATCCAATGGCTTGCATTTCACCACTTTGGCCATCACCTAATAGCTCCCCTGCTCCGCGGATTTCCAAATCATGCATGGCAAGGTGGAAACCAGCACCTAAGTCTTCCATCAGCTGAATCGCATCTAAACGTTTTTGTGCTTGCGTCGTAATTTTTCGATCTGGGTCTGTCAGCAAATAAGCATACGCTTGGTGATGCGAGCGGCCAACGCGGCCACGTAATTGATGCATTTGCGCCAAACCAAATCGGTCAGCTCTATTCATGATGATGGTATTGGCTGTTGGAATATCAATACCGGTTTCAATAATTGTGGTACAGAGCAATAAGTTAGAACGCTGGTGGTAGAAATCACGCATCACATGTTCTAGCTCACGTTCACGTAACTGACCATGTGCAATAGCTATACGTGCTTCTGGTAATAATTTCTCTAGCTTTTCTTTTTGCACAAAAATCGTATCGACTTCATTATGCAAAAAGTAAACTTGGCCGCCCCGTTTAAACTCGCGCATTACCGCTTCGCGGATAATGCCATCGGAATAATCCGTATGGAATGTTTTAATGGATAAACGTTTCTGTGGTGGTGTAGAAATCACAGAGAACTCACGCAAACCTTCCATCGCCATACTCAATGTACGTGGAATCGGTGTCGCAGTTAAGGTTAACACATCTACTTCTGCTCGCAGCGCTTTCATCTGCTCTTTTTGACGCACACCAAAACGATGCTCTTCATCCAGAATCGCTAAGCCTAAATTTTTAAACTTCACATCTTTTTGAATCAGCCTATGCGTGCCGATAATAATATCAATCTTGCCATTAGCCAGACCTTGCAAAGCTTCTGCTTGTTCTTTTTTACTTCTAAAACGTGAGATTTCAGCAATCTTAATCGGCCAGTCAGCAAAGCGATCACAGAAGTTTTGATAGTGCTGTTCTGCTAGCAAAGTCGTTGGTACCAACACTGATACTTGCCGCCCGCCCATGACTGCAACGAAAGCAGCACGTAATGCAACCTCCGTCTTACCAAAGCCTACATCACCACACACTAATCGATCCATCGGACGACCCGATTGCATATCACCAATCACTGCTTCAATAGCAGAAAGTTGATCAGGAGTTTCTTCAAATGGAAAACCTTCACAAAACGCATCGTAGTCTTTTAAGCTCAGCGTAAAGACATGGCCTTTACGTGAAGCCCGCTGTGCATATAAGTTAAGTAACTCAGCAGCCGTGTCGCGAATTTGCTTAAGCGCCCTCTTCTTGGCTTTATCCCACTTGCCACTACCTAAACTATGCAGTGGCGCGCTTTCTGGAGGCCCACCAGAGTAACGTGAAATCAAGAATAACTGTGAAACTGGAATATAGAGCTTATCGTCACCTTGGTACTCCAATAGTAGAAACTCTGTTTCACCCTCGCCAAAGTCGATATTTTGCAAGCCTCTGTAACGCCCGACGCCATGCTGCTCATGCACCACAGGGTCGTTCATGCGTAGCTCAGACAAATCCCTAAGCATGCCTTCGGTATTGCGTGCTTTCTCTTTAACGCGCCTTCTTTGCTGTCGCACTGTTGTAGCATAAAGTTCTGCTTCAGTAATAACGGCCACATTATCAATAAAACCACCATGCAAGGTGGAAACACCAATCATCACAGGCGCGTCACTGGCTTCAAATTGAGCCCATGTTTTACACTGTGGAAAATCAAGTGATTGCTCAGCAAATAACTGAGACATGGTTTCACGGCGACCTAAACTTTCAGCGGCGATTAATATCCGGTTTTTGGCTTTTTTAATATAGGCTTTTAGCTTAAAGAGTGGCTCATCGGCACGGCGATCAACCTCTAGGGCTGGAAACTTTCTTTTGGCCGCAGGCTTTTTATCCAACAGTGCATTAATCACTGAAAACTGCTTAGTGTTGATAAAAAAGTCTTCTGCCTTCGTCAACAAATGCTCTGGCGGCAATACTGGTCGTTCTGCATCATAGGCTAGCAATTTATAGCGTGTATTCGCTTCATACCAAAACGTTTGTGTGGCTTTATCTAAATCGCCATGGTTACAAAGCACAGACTGCTTCGGTAGGTAGTCAAAAATAGTTGCCGTTTCTTCAAAGAACAACGGCTGATACCATTCAATACCACCCGTAGCGATGCCTTTGCTCACATCCTTGTAAATTTTAGCGCGTTGTGGATCACCAACAAACTGCTCGCGGAACTGACTTCTAAACAGGTCAATACCTGCTTTATCTAAAGGAAACTCACGCGCTGGTAACAACCGAATCTCTGGGACGGGATATAAACTACGCTGCGTATCCACATCAAATGTTCGTATGCTCTCAATTTCATCATCGAACAAATCAATCCGATAAGGCAAGACGCCACCCATTGGGAATAAATCCACCAAGCCACCACGCACACTAAATTCACCAGGACTAATGACTTGTGACACATGATGATAACCAGCTTGAGCACATTGATTTCTAAGGGCTTCTAGGTCTAGTTTTTGGCCTTTTGTCAGCATAAAAGTATGCCCTGCCAAATAGGCTGCTGGCGGCATTTGTAGTAATGCCGTTGCAATAGAAACAATAACCACATCAAAATTATTCTGACTAATCTGATACAACGTCGCCAACCGCTCGGAGATTAAATCTGGGTGCGGTGAAAATACATCGTAAGGAAGGGTTTCCCAGTCTGGCAACAAATGCAAACTTAAGTCCGGTGCAAAGAATGGCATTTCTTCCATTAATCGCTGCGCTTCAAATGCATTTGAAGTAATGATAACCAAAGGTTCTTTTGTTGTTTTTAAACGACAAGCCAGCGATGCCAGTGACAAGCTATCTAAGCCATTGGCTGCATAAGGAAAACGTGTGGATTTACCGATATCTGGTGGTATTAACTGCATAAATGAGATTGAAAATGACTTGGTTTAACGTTGAATTTTGCCTATTATACCCTTAACAAGCGAGCTATTTCGAGGTCAATTTCAATTTGAGTGTGAATTCAATACAATCCTTAAAGACTATAACTAAAGAAAGGTTTATGCAATGAATGATAAGCAACTTGTCGCTGTTCGTGCAGCAACACATGTGCAAGATGACATGTTAGTTGGCCTTGGCACAGGGTCTACTGCTAACTTTTTCATTGAAGAGTTAGCGCGCCGCCAATTAGAAGAAAATCTAAAAGTCACCACCATCTCCAGCTCTAATATCAGCATGATGAAAGCACAAAGCCTAGGCCTCACTGTGGTTGCATTACAACAAGTCAGTGCTATTGATTTATACGTTGATGGTGCAGATGAAATTACGCCAAACCTAACATTACTAAAAGGTCGTGGTTATGATTTGGTCATGGAAAAGCTACTCGCCAAAGCTGCGAAACAGTTTTTTGTCGTCGCCGACAAAAGTAAGTTAGTTAAGCATATTGGCTCAAACTTTGACATCCCTATTGAAGTGATGCCCTTTGCCTGGCAAGCAGTTAAAAAAAGTATTAAAAACATAGGTGGACAAGGAGATTTGCGTCCAAACGTTGCCAAAGATGGTTTGTCGATTAGCTCATATGGGAGCCTGATACTTGACATGTCATTTGATCAAAAAATATCTGAGGGTGATTTAAACCAATTACTAAACAACATTCCTGGTGTTATCGAGCATGGTATTTTCCATCAACTGGCTACTGCCATTTTTATTGCAGATGACGGCAACATTGAGGAAAAGTGGAAATAGGCCTTGCCAGTTAACACAAACGTCATGTTTAGCCCGTCTACTTACATCAAACGTATTTTCATGCTAGTACTGCTCCCGCTACTTATCGCATGCAGCTGCAGTTGTGGAGAAGACTCAGCCTCCAACAATAAAACGCCCACCACTGGCGTCATCAAACGTGATCCAAACGTTATTACTTTTGTGACCATCAACAGTCCAAACACTTACTATATCAATAGTGATAGAGAGTTTTCTGGTCTTGAATATGACTTAGCAAAGGCTTTCTCAAAGTTTCTAGGCAATCACAAACAAATAGAATTCATTGTTGTCGACAGTATCCAAGAAGTCGTCGAAACGCTTGTTAATAATAAAGCCGACATTGCGGCAGCCGACTTAACCATAACCGAATCACGTAAAGCGCTCATTGACTTTTCTATTCCATACCAAAGCATTCACCAACAAGTCATCTACAACAAAGTAATCACAAAAAAACCAGCTAGAAATGTGAGTCGTCTAATCGGAAAAGAAGTTGTCGTCCCTGCTTCAAGCAGCTTTGTAGAAAGACTAAAAACGCTTCAACGGAAACAAAAAAAATTAAAATGGGTAGAGCGTGATGGGATGCATTCAGAAAACATTCTTGATGATGTCGCTGAGGGAACCGTAGAATATACTATTGCAGATAGTCATTTGGTTTCCATGCTGCAAAACTTCCACCCAAACCTGCGAGTCGCATTTCCATTTGGTAAATCAGAAAAAATCGCATGGGGGGTTGGTAAAGGGCACAAGCCTGACCTTTTATTGAAGGCAAATGCTTTCTTCACTAAGATAAAAAGTGATGGTACTTTACGTAACCTGATTGACCGTTATCATGGCAATAGTAAGCGCTTAAAGCCCATTGACATTAATACCTTTCTTAAACGTAGGCATACTCGCTTACCGCAGTACATTAAACTATTTAAACAAGCGCAAGAAATCACAGGGCTAGATTGGCGTCTGCTTGCTGCACTCAGTTATCAAGAGTCGCATTGGGATACGTTTAACACGTCCCCAACTAATGTCCGTGGACTGATGATGTTAACAGAAGCCACCTCGGAGAGAATGGGTGTTACCAACCGACTTGATCCGAAACAAAGCATCCCTGCTGGTGCCAAATATGTGAACTTAATGATTAACACTATTCCAGAAAAAGTCCCATTTCCAGACCGCACTTATATGGCGCTTGCATCTTACAACGTTGGTTATGCGCATGTTGAGGATGCACGTGTATTGGCGCAGCGTCTTGGTTTAAGCCCTAACTCTTGGGTGGATGTTAAAAAGGCATTGCTAAAACTCAACAAACCCCAGTACTACAACAAAGCTAAATATGGTTACTGCCGCTGTGCGCAGCCAATTATTTATGTCGAATCGATTCGCAGCTACTTCAACATTCTTTCTCGCTTTGAGCAGCCTCATGACTCATTGGATAACAACCCTTATAAAATCGCGAGTAATTAAAGCGGCATACGCTAAAGTGGTAGATCTTAAAGTGATATCATCGTTTTACCACTCATATAAGGCTGTAAAACCGTAGGGATAGTGACACTACCGTCTGCCTGTTGATAATTCTCCAATACAGCAACTAGCGTTCGTCCTACGGCCAAACCAGAGCCGTTTAAGGTATGCACGAATTCAGCCTTTCCTTCCGTATTTTTAAAACGTGCTTTTAAGCGACGTGCTTGAAAAGCTTCGCAGTTTGAAATGGATGAAATTTCACGATAAGTATCTTGCGCTGGTAACCAAACTTCCAAGTCATAGGTTTTAGTCGCGCCAAAACCCATCTCCCCTGTACACAATGACATCACGCGATACGGCAGCTCTAATGTTTTAAGAATAATCTCCGCATGACCTACCATCTCATCTAAGGCGTCATAACTCGTTTCTGGATGTACAATTTGCACCATTTCTACTTTATCAAACTGATGCTGACGAATCATGCCTTTAGTATCCCGCCCGTAAGAACCAGCTTCTGAACGGAAACAAGGTGTATGTGCTGTTAACTTCAATGGCAATGTCTCTACAGCTAACATTTCACCACGTACTGTATTCGTAAGCGTCACTTCAGATGTTGGGATTAAGTAAAGCTTACTGTCGTTATGGTCAATGGAGAATAGGTCCTCTTCAAACTTAGGCAGCTGCCCTGTGCCAATTAAGCTCTCCTTATTCACCATATACGGCGTATAGCATTCTTCATAACCATTCTGTTCAGTTTGCGTATCTAACATAAACTGCGCCAAGGCACGATGCAGCTTGGCAATTTGACCGCGCATCAAGGTAAAGCGTGCACCAGACAGTTTCGCACCAGTATCAAAATCCAAACCCAATGGTGTACCAACATCCGTATGGTCTTTAATCTCAAAATCAAATGTTGGTGGCGTGCCAATTTTTCGCACTTCTACATTCTCTTCTTCAGAGACGCCAATAGGCGTGCTCTCATGTGGAATATTAGGGACACTTAGTAAGATATTTTGCAGTTCAGATTGAATCTCAGCTAGCCGCGCTTCATCTGCTTTTAACGCTTCACCTAAACCAGCGACCTCTTTCATGATTTCACTAGCATCTTCACCTTTAGATTTCGCAATACCGATTTGCTTAGACGTACTATTACGTTTTGCTTGCAACTCTTGTGTACGCGTTTGCACGGCTTTACGCTCTGTTTCTAAAGCAGTGAATGCTGACGTATCAAACTCGAATTTTCGACTTTTTAATTGTGTAACAACATGGTCTAAATCATTTCTAAGGGCTTGAATATCTAACATTTACTTTTTCACTTTACTATTATTTTGATTTAATGAATGCTTCCTCAAGGCTGCTTGATCTAAGGCCTTAAGGTGTTTTAATTTTTCCGATATTTTACCTTCCAAACCACGTGGTGTGGGTTGATAAAATGGAATTGCTTCTAAATCATCAGGAAAATAATCTGCGCCAGCCGCATAAGCATAAGGCTCATTATGCGCATAACGGTATTCCTTGCCGTAGTCTAATGCCTTCATCAGCTTAGTCGGTGCATTACGTAAGTGTAATGGTACAGGACGTGATTTATCTTGCCCAACAAAGGCTTTAGCTTGACTATAGGCTTGATAAGACGCATTACTTTTCGCCGCTACTGCCAAATAAATCACGGCATTAGACAATGCTAATTCACCTTCTGGTGAACCTAGTCGTTCGTATATTTGGCAAGCTTCTAAAGCCATTGTTTGCGCGCGTGGATCAGCAAGGCCAATATCTTCAATGGCGATTCGTACAATACGGCGACCTAGATACAATGGGTCTGCACCACCATCCATCATGCGTAAGAACCAATATAAGGCAGCATCTGGATTCGAACCACGCACGGATTTGTGTAAGGCTGAAATTTGATCGTAAAACGCTTCACCACCTTTATCAAAACGACGCATTTTAGTGGCCATCGTCGACTGCAAAAAGGCTTCATCTATCTCGTTAAGGCCAGCGCCTTGCGCCGCACTGAAGAAACTCTCGGCAAAGTTGAGTAAGCGCCGCGCATCGCCATCAGCATAACCTAACACTTGCTCTTGCACCGCGTCTGTTAACGTAATATCCGAAGCGACCAATTGTCTTGCTCGTTCTAACAATTCGGCTAACTCAGGCTCTGATAAGGCATTGAGTACAAACACTTGTGCACGGCTTAATAGCGCACTATTCACTTCAAATGAGGGGTTTTCAGTGGTGGCGCCAATGAAAGTAATCAAACCGCTTTCAACGAAAGGCAGGAACGCATCTTGCTGCCCTTTGTTAAATCGATGCACTTCATCTACGAATAGGATGGTTTTGCGACCAGATTGCTGCAAGGTATGCTCTGCACGCTCGACTGCTTCACGGATGTCTTTAATGCCAGAAAGTACGGCGGAAATAGGAATAAATTCAGCGTCGGCAGTATTAGCAATCAACCTTGCCAGCGTCGTTTTACCGACACCCGGTGGGCCCCACAGTATCATTGAAGGCAGCTTGCCTGATGCAAAGGCTAGTTTAAGTGGTTTACCCTGTCCTAATAGATGCGTCTGGCCAACAACCTCGGCTAAGATTTTGGGGCGCAGCAACTCTGCGAGCGGGGCATTTGGTGTTGTAGCTTCAAACAAGCTATCCACGAGTTTAACCTAAGAAAATGAAAGGGATATTGTAACAGTTAGCAAAGTAAAATGAACTCACTTAGATTTACTCACCAACCACATCAATACCCTCAGGCATCTTGAATAAGAAAGTTTCTACGGCTAAAGCTGGGTTACGTTCAACATTCGTGAACGCAATGGTGGTTGTATGTTTAAAGCTATCAACCATTTCCATATGGCGTAATTCACCACCTTTAAAGCCGATATAGATACGTTCAAAACCACCATCTTCTACATTAGGCAATGCTTGCACCCACTCAATACCACTACCCAAAGCTGGACGTTCAATGTTTTTTAAGATGAAATTCTCCTCGACACCTTGACCACCAGCTAGCAATGCAGCTGGTGTCATGCCGAGCGTTTGATTTAAGGTGCGAACAGTGACTTGTTCCAGCTCAGTATCCAGCAGAAAGACCTCTTTACCATCACTCACAATTTGCTGTTCATAAGGTTTATTGTAATCCCATCTAAACTTATTGGGCCTATCCAGCTGCATTTTTCCTTCGACTTCCTGGACCATATTGCCCTGACCATCTTTCACTTCTTGATGAAAGGCCGCGCGCATGGAGTTAGTATCGCGATAAAATGCTTGCAATGCAGACACCCCATCCGCTAATACCTGCGTTGAAACTAAAAGCCCTAATATCAAGCTTATCAATTTATTCATATTGTCTTTCACTATTCTCTTATGTTAACTAGTCTTCTACTTTAACCAGCACTTCACGACTGCCATTGGTTTGCATTTCTGAAACCAGGCCAGCGCGTTCCATATCTTCAATCAACCTTGCTGCGCGGTTATAACCAATCCGTAATTGACGCTGAACCGATGAAATCGATGCGCGATGTGTTTTTAATACAAGTGCCACGGCCTCATCATACAATTCATCTTTCTCACCGCCACCTTCACTGTACTCGCCAGCTTCACCGCCACCTTCTGTTTCGTTAGTCAAGATGCCTTCAATATAATTTGGTTCACCTTGCGCTTTAAGATGGTTCACAACAGCATGCACTTCTTTATCACTGACAAATGCACCATGAATCCGTTGCGGATACCCTGAGCCAGGTGGCATGTACAACATGTCACCCTGTCCTAGTAATGCTTCAGCGCCCATTTGGTCTAATATGGTACGAGAATCAATTTTGCTCGATACTTGGAATGAGATACGGGTTGGCACATTCGCTTTGATTAAACCAGTAATTACATCAACTGAAGGTCGCTGCGTTGCCAACACCAAATGAATACCACAAGCACGTGCTTTCTGTGCCAAACGCGCGATTAACTCTTCCACTTTCTTACCGACTACCATCATCATGTCAGCTAGCTCATCAATCACCACGACGATTGTTGGTAGCTCTTCTAATGGCTCTGGTTCATCTGGCGTTAAGCTAAATGGATGTGGAATTGACTCACCTGCTTTAGCTGCATCTTCAATTTTTTGGTTGTAGCCTGCTAAGTTACGCACACCAAGCGCAGACATGAATTTATAGCGGCGTTCCATCTCTGCGACACACCAATTCAATGCATTACCTGCTTGACGCATATCAGTCACCACAGGTGCTAATAGATGTGGAATACCTTCATAAACTGAAAGCTCTAGCATTTTCGGATCAATCAAAATCATTCGTACTTGGCTGGCGTCAGATTTATACAACAAACTCAGAATCAAAGCATTAATCGCAACTGACTTACCAGAACCCGTCGTACCCGCTACTAATACATGTGGCATTCTGGCTAAGTCAGCCACCACAGGTAACCCAGCAATATCTTTACCTAAGACTATCGCTAACGGTGAATTCATATCCGCATAAACTTTACTGCCCATAATCTCAGTCAAAAACACAATTTGGCGGTTAGGATTTGGAATTTCCAAGCCCATATAACTTTTACCGGGAATGGTCTCAACCACGCGCACACTCAGCACTGATAGCGCACGCGCCAAATCTTTTGATAAGTTACTGATTTGACTCCCTTTAACACCAGGCGCAGGCTCTAATTCATAACGCGTAATCACAGGGCCCGGTTGGGCAGAAATCACTTTCACTTCGATACCAAAATCGACCAGTTTACGCTCAATTAAACGTGAGATAAATTCCAAGGTCTCATCAGATGGCAACTCAACACTATTATTCGCTTCATCTAATAAATGCAATGGTGGTAATCGGTCATCATCAGATGCAAAAAGAGAGACTTGTTTTTCTTTCTGTACCCGATCGCTTTTCACAATTTGTGTTTTTGCAGACTTGATTTCTACCGGCGCTCTATCTTCGGTCCGTTTACGTTCACTCTGCACAAAGTCAGCACGCTTTTGCTGGACGACTTTACCGACTTTACGGTCTTGCCAACCATGATATTTCGCTTGAGCCCATTCAGATAGCGCAATCAGTGCAGCGCCAAACTTCTCAGTCATCATGATCCAAGACCAACCTGTAAATAAGCTAAATCCAACCGCAAATAACAACAATAACACCATTGCAGAACCAGCATAGCCAAAAAGTCTACGTAAACTACCATCAACTAAAACACCGATAATCCCGCCCGCAGCATCTGGCAGAATGGCTGGTAAGCTAACGATATGCCCTGCTTCCAATGCGCTAGACGCGGCAAGCAATAAACCAAAACCAACAATATTAAAGACTAAGAATGGGCGCTCTTTTTCTTCGGCTTCAATTTGTTGGTAAGTGAGCCAAATCGTAAACAAGGCCAGCACCACCAACCACCAAGCAGAAAAGCCAAATAGGTTTAATAAGACATCGGACAGCACTGCACCGACCTTACCACCTGCATTTTTAATCACCGAGCCATCACTGCTCATATAAAACCATGAAGGATCTTGCGGATTGTAAGTCATCAGAATAACAGCCAAAAATAGGGCAACTAATAACAAAAATAACCATAGTGCTTCACGTACCAGCATCATATGGTGTAGTTGCTTTTCGCTTTTAGGCGCGTCTTCTGTGGTTGTCGCGGTCTTTGTTGCAGCAGATTTTTTCTTAGAAAACAATTCTGTTACCACCCTAACGTTATTCATTTTAGTAATGCAATGATTATAGCAAAACCCTTTTCACTTAAGCGTGTCCTATTGGAATATATCTTAATTTAAACTAGCTCAGTAATTAACGCTTTGTTACAAAGTTTATGCAAGCCGCACTTTAAATCATCGCACTGCATCACTATAATAAGCGTATTCATTCAAAGGAAGTGTCAACATGGCGACAAAACACGCAAAATTACTCATTCTAGGTTCAGGTCCAGCCGGTTATTCAGCCGCTGTTTACGCAGCGCGTGCCAACCTTAATCCAGTATTAATTACGGGTATTGCTCAGGGTGGTCAACTGATGACCACAACGGATGTTGATAACTGGCCTGCCGATGCCGATGGCGTCATGGGCCCTGAATTAATGGCGCGTTTTGAAAAACATGCTGCACGTTTTAATACTGAAATGATTTTTGATCATATTCACACCACACACCTAAAAGAAACACCGATTCGCCTAGAAGGTGATTCCGGTGAATACACGTGTGACTCACTCATTATTTGCACAGGCGCTTCAGCTAAATACTTAGGCATACCAAGTGAGGAAGCCTTTGCTGGGAAAGGCGTTTCAGCTTGTGCCACTTGTGACGGGTTCTTCTATAAAGAACAAAAAGTTGCGGTGATCGGCGGCGGCAATACTGCTGTTGAAGAAGCGCTTTACTTAGCGAATATCGCTAGCAAAGTAACGTTAGTACATAGACGTGATACGTTTAAAGCAGAAGCGATCTTAGTTGACAAGCTTATGGCACGTGTTGAAGAAGGTAAGATTGAATTGCAAATATACCAAACACTGGATGAAGTATTAGGTGATGATATGGGTGTAACTGGTATGCGCCTCAAAAACACAACCGATGGCAGCACAAAAGAAATTGCGGTCAAAGGCGTGTTTATCGCGATTGGTCACAAACCAAATACTGACATTTTTGAAGGCCAACTCGAAATGGAAGGCGGTTATATCGTCACTGAAACGGGTCGTAAAGGTAACTTTACTGCAACGAGCGTACCAGGCGTATTTGCTGCCGGTGATGTGCAAGACCACATTTACCGTCAAGCGGTGACTAGTTCGGGTACTGGTTGTATGGCAGCTTTAGATGCAGAGCGTTATCTCACTAGCATAGAGTGAGATAAAATAAGTCGACTAAAAAGCACTCCACGTAGCCATAGGTTCGGAGCGTTTTTTTTATATGTCACTAGGTTTTGTGCCCAAAGCCAAATGTGCCATAATGCCGAACTCTTGGGGTTCAGAACACGGAATCCACATCATCAAAGTGTTACAAAAAAATATAAGCTATTGAAAACGCATTGACTTTCTAAAATAGCCCTCAAACAGTGGTTTGAATTGACAGTGTTTGAATTGACAGTTTTTATTAGGGACTTTATGTTTAATTACAGCAACCACGAAATTAAAACGAACTTACTCAGCGGCTTAACCGTTGCTTTAGCCATGGTGCCTGAGGCGATTGCTTTTGCACTGATTGCGCATGTGTCACCACTAACCGGCCTTTATGCCGCGTTTATAATTTGCCTCATCACTTCTGTCATGGGCGGTCGCCCAGGTATGATTTCTGGCGCAACAGGTGCGTTAGCGGTCGTGATGGTTGCACTCGTTGTACAGCACGGTGTGGAGTATTTATTCGCGACCATCGTACTCATGGGTTTATTCCAAATGTTATTTGGTGTGGCGAAGCTCGGTAAATTCATTCGCATGGTGCCTCACCCTGTAATGCTCGGTTTTGTGAATGGCTTAGCGATGGTTATTTTCATCGCACAATTTGGTCATTTCAAAACTACTACTGCTGATGGGGCTACACAGTGGATGAGTAGCGATGCACTAATCATCATGGCAGCTTTAATCGTACTGACGATGGCTATTATTTACTTGCTTCCTAAGTTAACCAAAGAGATTCCATCAACATTAGCGGCTATCTTAGTCGTTTCTATTGGCGTGATTGCCTTAGGTGTAGATACTAAAACCGTGGGTGACTTAGGCTCGATTGCAGGCGGTTTACCTACGTTCCATTTACCAGCAGTGCCTTTGAACTTAGAAACACTTTACATCATCTTGCCTTACTCATTGATTCTAGCCGCAGTTGGTTTGATTGAAACACTGCTAACGCTTAACTTAATTGACGACATGACTGAAACACGCGGCATGCCAAACCGTGAGTCGCTTGCGCAAGGTTTTGCAAACATCGCGACTGGTTTATTTGGTGGTATGGGTGGTTGTGCCATGATTGGTCAAAGTATGATCAACATTGACAACGGTGCGCTTAAACGCCTTTCTGGTATTGCGACGGCAGTATTCTTACTGTCATTTATCTTATTCGCTTCCAAGTGGATTGAGATGATTCCATTGGCTGCGCTGATCGGTGTCATGTTTGTTGTTGCTGAAAAAACCTTTGAATGGGGTAGCTTCCGCTTATTTGGCAAAGTGCCTAGAGCTGATATTTTTGTTGGTATTTTAGTGGCTGTGATTACCGTTTTTGCTGACTTAGCGATTGCGGTGATTGTGGGTGTGATTTTCTCTGCCCTGGCCTTTGCTTGGGAACATGCAAAAGACATCCGTGCCAGTGCTTCTATTGATGAATCTGGTACAAAAACATATGTGCTCAATGGCTCACTCTTCTTTGCTTCTATTTCAGCGTTCCAAGGTCTATTTCAGCCTAAAGATGACCCGAACGATGTAGTGATCGATTTTAAAGATGCTAAAGTAGTCGACCACTCAGCATTAGAAGCCATTGATGCATTGGCTGCTAAATATACCGTCGCAGGTAAAACCTTGCATTTAAAACATCTAAGTCCAGATTGTGTCGAGATTTTAGGTAATGCAAAAGGCATGGTAGAAGTGAACTTGTTAGAAGATCCAACTTACCATATCGCGGATAATAAACTCGGTTAGCACCTAGTCATTTTGAACTAGACAGGTTTTGCAATATCATAATCAGCATGAACGATGACGCAGATGATGAGCTAAACCTGTTTAGACAAGCAGTTGCAGATGTTCGTCTAATCAAATCAGACCGCGTGACGCATCAGCCACTCAATAAGCCTCAGCCTATCCCTAGGCTAGTTTCGGAAGATAAGTGTCAGGCACTCGTCGATTCTGATTACGACGATATTCTCGAAAAAGAACTATTTGAACGAGAATCATCTGAAATAGCCGCATATAAAACTAATGCCGACGAAGGTCAGTGCTACCTCATTAACACCATGAGCATGCATGATGACACGGACGGTGAACTCAATCTATTTAAACAAGCCGTTGCCAATGTGCGTCCGCTTAAATCCAACGGTGCTGTTCAACACCCAATCAAAAAACCAAAACCAACGCCTGAGCAATTTAACCGAGACGAACACCAAGCGCTCATCGACTCACTTAGTGACCACTACATTCCATCGTATGAGTTGGAAACTGGTGAAGAGCTGCTCTATGTACGTGATGGCCACTCCCCTGCTATTTTAAGCAAGCTAAGACGCGGGCATTGGGTTGTTCAAAAGCATATCGACTTACACGGCTTAGTCAGCGATGAAGCGCGCGCCTATGTCTCCGAGTTCATCTCCGACTGTAAAAAGCGGGGTATCCGATGTGTGCGTATTGTACATGGGAAAGGCTTAGGTTCGCGTAATAAAGAACCCATACTGAAGAATAAAGTGCGTGGCTGGCTGATGCAAAAAGACGAGGTCATCGCTTATGCGCAAGCGAAACAAGAAGATGGTGGTAGTGGTGCTGTGGTTGTATTGCTAAAAGCTTAAGCTAAGCTCTCAACCCGTATTACCATTAAGACACAGCCACACTAATTTTTATTCAAAAATTGATTAAATGCTTGCTGTTGGTCCTGCATTTGCAACTTAAATATCTCTTCATTTTTTGTTAAATGCTGTATCACTAAAACGCTTTGCAAGAAAATCAAAAAGCGTTTTGACCTTAGCTTAGCTTCATGGCTATCCATGCCAATCTCTTGTACCAACTTCACTAACGCGTGTACAGAGTGTATCGTAAATCGTACTAAACACTTGCTTCAAATCAGGTGCTACATCGCCTAAACTCAGCACATTGAGTAAACAGCTTTTAGTACCATCAGCATAGAGCGCTTGCAGCGTGGTGATAACCTGTTTAAAGTGCTCTTCTGCCGCTATGGCTTTATTAAGCAAAGGCATAATGACGCCTTGCTGGATTTGTGTTTGCATATAAGTCGCAACCGTTTTTGCCATACCGGCTTTACCCTCAGGAAAGCGGTGATAAAGACTGGATTTTTTAAGTCCTATCACTTTCGATAATAAGGTGATGGTCGTGTCCTCACAGCCATATTTTCTAAAGGTCTCAAAACAATACCGAACGTTCGTTATACTGTCAATTAAGTAAAGACAGGAAATAGCATGCTTACTCTTCGCCTAAAAAACCACCACTTTGGTGTGCCCAAAAGCTGGCATAAAGTCCTTTTTTAGCAAGTAAGGCTTGGTGACTGCCCTCTTCGACGATACTACCCTCTTCTAATACAATCAACCTATCCATGGCAGCAATTGTGGATAAGCGGTGCGCAATTGCGACCACGGTTTTACCCTGCATCAAGTTGTATAGACTTTCCTGAATCACAGCTTCTACTTCGCTATCTAACGCGCTAGTTGCCTCGTCTAATAATAAGATAGGTGCGTCTTTGAGCATCACACGTGCGATGGCAATACGCTGCCGTTGTCCGCCAGATAATTTCACACCGCGCTCACCCACATGGGCATCATAGCCTCGGCGGCCTTTGGCATCGCGTAATTGCAGAATGAAGTCGTGTGCTTCAGCGCGTTTAGCGGCGGCAATCATGTCAGCATCGGATGCATCAGGACGGCCGTATAGAATATTGTCGCGTACACTTCTGTGTAATAAAGACGTATCTTGCGTCACCATGCCGATGCGTTCACGCAGGCTGTTCTGTGTCACAGCTTGTACGTTTTGACCATCAATCAAAATCTCGCCTTGCTGAACTTCATAAAAGCGCAGTAGCAAACTAACCATTGTTGATTTTCCCGCGCCAGAACGCCCGACCAAACCGACTTTTTCACCTGATTGAATATCCAGTTGAAAGTTCTCTAATACCTGCTTTTGCTCTGGGTAAGCAAAGCTGACTTGATTAAACTGTACATGGCCTTGATTCACTTGCAATGGTAGTGCATTTGGCTCATCGACAATGCTATGCGGCATGGATAAGGTATTAATACCGTCATGTACCGTGCCGATTTGCTCATACAAGGTTGTCAATTCCCACATCACCCAATGTGAAATTCCATTTAAGCGTAAACACATGGCCGCAATCGCTGCGATGCCTCCGACGCTCATTTGACCTTGTGTCCATAACAATAAACCAAAGCCACCGCTCGTAATAATGAGCACCATATTCAATAAATGGTTAATGGCACCAAGCGTACTGACTAAGCGCATTTGCTTGTGCACCGTACCTAAAAGTTCAGTCATCGCGCCTTGTGCATAATCAGCTTCACGGCCTGCATGTGAGAACAACTTCACTGTGCTGATATTGGTATAAGCATCGGTAATACGCCCTGTCATCAATGACCGCGCATCAGCTTGCTGTTGTGAGACTTTACTCAACCTAGGGACAAAGTAAGTCAGCGCACTACCGTATAGCGTGAGCCATGTTAAAAAAGGAACGATAATCAATGGGTTAAAGCTGCCAATAATAGCAATCATGGTGACAAAGTAGATGGTCACAAACACCATGATTTCCGATACGATAAACCACACATCACGCACCGCTAATGCGGTTTGCATGACTTTCGCTGATACGCGGCCCGCGAACTCATCTTGGTAAAAGCTCATGCTTTGTTGCAACATTAAACGATGGAAATTCCAACGCATACGCATAGGAAAATTACCTGCTAGCGCTTGATGTTTGAGTAGCAATTGCAAGCCAAGCATGAAAGTACTGGAAAGCAGAATAACGGCCAATATGATTAAAGTCTGTTGTTCTAAGCCCCAAAACAAAGCGGGTGGCGTGTCACCTAGCCAATCAACGACACGGCCCATCATGGCAAATAGCAACGCTTCAAAAACGCCCAATAACGCAGTGAGCATGGTCATGCCCAATAGAAACGGTCGCATACCAGCCGTACACGTCCAGATAAAGGTCCAAAAACGTTTTGGTGGTGCTTGAATAGAATCCTTAGGAAAAGGATTAACCAGTTGCTCGAATTTAGAAAACAAGCGGGCAAAAAAACGAGGGAACATAGAGACTACCGTTTCACAATAAGACAAACGGCTTCAGCAGCAATGCCTTCACCACGGCCAGTAAAACCTAGCTTTTCAGTGGTGGTGGCTTTGATATTGATTTGACCAATAGCAACGCCACAATCTTGCGCAATATTGGCGCACATTTGCGACGTATGTGGGCTGAGTTTGGGCACTTCGCAAATAACAGTGGCATCGATATTGCCAATCACATAGGCCTTCCTTGCAAGTAAACTCACCACTTCTGTTAATAGCGTGCGGGAATCAATACCTTTGTAGCGATTATCTGTAGGCGGAAAATGTTTGCCAATATCGCCTAAAGCGGCAGCGCCTAGTAGCGCATCGCAAATCGCATGTAGCAAGACATCTGCATCAGAATGTCCATCTAAACCTTTATCATGCGCGATAGTGACGCCACCAATAATACAGGGGCGACCTTTCACTAATCGATGTACATCAAAACCTTGCCCTATACGCATTACGCTTGTTCCTCTGTTTGTTTAGCCGCGTGTTCGAATATCATTTCTAATAAAGCCAAGTCTGCTGGATAAGTCACTTTTAAATTGCGTAATTCACCATGTACCAGCTTAGGACTAAAGCCTAAGGCCTCCACTGCTTCCGCTTCATCGGTTGGCAACCCATCATACTTAATCAATGCTTGTTTTAGCATCGCATAATGAAACATTTGCGGCGTTTGTGCTTGCCATAAATTTTGTCTGGCAACCGTTTGATTAACCACATTCATTTCATTCGATTTTTTAATTGTGTCCGCCACTGGCAGTGCTAACAAGCCACCAACGTCATCTTCTACCAACGTTTCTAGCAAACGATCAAGCGCATCATGTGTCAAGCCTGGCCTTGCCGCATCATGAACAAGCACCCAATCATCAGCATCAACATGCATCGTCTCTAAGGTATTGAGCACCGTCTCAGAACGGCTTTCACCACCCGTATAGTGTATATGTAAGCGGCTATCTTCTTTCAGTGCTATATCATTCCAGAACTTATCTTCTGAGCTAAAAGCCAAGTGAATGCTGGCAATACGAGGGTGCGTAAAAAAAGTTTGAATGATATGCGCAATAATTGGCTTACCTGCAAGAGACAAATACTGCTTTGGCAGCGCATTTTCCATCCTCGCTCCAACACCTGCCGCAGGAATAATTACATGGAATCTCGTCATACGCCAAGTTTAGCATGATGGAATAACTGATTGGTAGAATCGTGAAATATAGGCAATCTTTAACAAGCACTCAGTCATTTAGTTTAGAATAATATTAAAAATATATGAGATTTAAGCGAAAAACTTAAACAGCATGTCAGAAACAAACCTCCCAGCAGTGCTAGATAAAATTATTTTGCTCGCCGGCGAAAGAGATTCTGACGTGCTGGAATCATCCTTGTCGCAAATATTACTCACGCTAGCCAGTGTCGATAACACGACGCTGTACAGTGCGGGCAATATTACCAGAGCAAAACATACTATTTCCAACAATCAAGCGCAGCCTGAAAACGAAGTCCTTCCAGAAAGTATTGTAAATGCATTGTTTGAGTGTCTAACAACGGTAAAGATATCAACAGTACTCTTGAAAAATAATAAAAAATTAATACTATCCCCATTAATGTGCTCAAAACAAAAGCAACAAGCAATCATTACTGTAGAAGAAGCAAGCCATGCATCGAACCATAGTTTAATGCTGCAAATTTTAACGATTTATCATAACTTTATGTCTCTCATCCGCGAGAATGAGCGCGACACATTAACTGATTTACTCAATAGAAAAACATTTAACTTTAAAATCAATGACATCATTACCGGTTTGAAAAATCATATCCAAAATAAAACTGATGCGCATTCCTACTTAGCTATTTTGATCTAGAATATTTCAAACAGGTCAACAACATATGTCAGTATGAGCAATTAATCGCTTCTGGTGCTTTGAAAGAGAAAGAGTCAAGCAGCGGTGAGGTTGAGATTTTTTAACACTAAGTGATTATGGATTAGTGTGTCATGGATTATGGATTAAAGAAGCGGCAAGGTATTGCCTCGCCGCTCTTCGTCCAATCATTTAAAACACCAATCATTTTCAAAATATTAGTCTTCTCCTGTAGCACTGATTTTATGAATACTTAAATCAGCACCATCATATTGCTCTTCGTCAGACATCCGAATACCCATGGTTTTCTTTAATCCACCATAAATAACAAACCCACCGATTAAAGCAACAGAAATACCCATTAACGTACCAATCACTTGTACTGCCAAACTAACACCGCCCATACCGCCAAGTGCTTGACTGCCAAAGATACCCGCAGCGACACCGCCCCAAGCGCCACATAAACCATGCAATGGCCACACACCAAGTACATCATCCACTTTCAAACGATTTTGGGTATAAGTAAATGTCCATACAAATAAACCACCTGCAATTAAGCCAGTCGCTAAAGCACCCAACGGATGCATGATATCTGAACCAGCACACACCGCCACTAGACCTGCTAATGGGCCATTATGGACAAAACCCGGGTCGTTTTTACCAAAGAAAAGCGCGGCTAACGTACCGCCTACTAACGCCATTAGCGAGTTCACAGCCACTAAACCTGTAATACCTTCAATACTTTGTGCAGACATGACATTAAATCCAAACCAACCAACGGTAAGAATCCATGCGCCTAATGCTAAAAATGGAATGCTTGATGGTGGATGTACATAAATTTTCCCATCCTTACCATATCGGCCATGACGTGAACCTAGCAAAATCACAGCGGCTAATGCTAACCAGCCACCCATTGCATGCACAACAACTGAACCAGCAAAGTCATGAAAGCCAGCGCCAAACTGAGTAGCAAACCAATCTTGAACACCATAATGACCATTCCAGACAATGCCTTCGAAAAAGGGATAAACAAGGCCAACAATTAAAAATGTCGCGGCCACTTGCGGGTTGAATTTTGCTCGTTCGGCAATACCGCCAGAGATAATCGCTGGAATAGCGGCGGCAAAAGTCAGTAAGAAGAAGAATTTAACTAATTCAAAGCCACTTTTTGCCGAAAGTACTTCTGCACTACTAAAGAAAGTAACCCCATAAGCAATACTATAGCCAATAAAAAAATATGCGATGGTAGAGACACAAAAATCCACTAAAATCTTAACCAGTGCATTGACTTGGTTTTTACTACGGACCGTACCGACTTCTAAGAATGCAAAACCCGCATGCATTGCCAGCACCATAATCGCGCCTAACAATACGAACAAGGTATCGTTTGCTGTCACTAATTGTTCCACTTAAACTCCCCTAATTTAGTTACTTTAACCATTATTTTAGTTTTTGGATTAAAAAGGCAAAAAGCAATAAAAGCCATAAGCAATTGATTTTAAATGGCTTTGATTAATAACCGACTTAATATTGCACTATTTTAGTTCATATCCACGTGGATTGCATTAAGTTTTGCCAGCTCACAACAGCGTCAGCTTATTCAAAAAACCAACCCGAATAGCAATGGGTTCCGCTAGAAAACCTTTGCTTTTATGCAATTTAATATAAACTTCATACATGTTGTATATTTACGCTCCTTTATTATCACTTAAGAAACTAAAATAATTTATGTTCGAAATCTTATTACTTATTATTGTGTTACTGATTGCTTGGTTTTGGTTAGATTCCATCTCCAAACGCGAAATTGCCATCTTTACAGGTAAAGAGCTAGCCAGCCGCTATGAGTTGCAACTACTGGATGAAACCATTGCCTGTAAAAAACTTAGCCTTGCGCGCAATAATCATGGGCATATGAAAATCGTTCGTCTCTATGAATTTGAAGTCAGTGCAGATGGTCGAAATCGCTTATCGTGTAGTCTAGAACTGCTCGGCAAACAACTAAAAGGCTGGGATATTCCGCCTTACTTGCAACCAGTGCATTAACACCCTAATCCAGACTCGCGTCTAAAACTAACAGCATGCAATACATAGGCCGATTCGCTCCTTCACCTACTGGTCCTTTGCATTTTGGTTCTTTAGTGGCTGCTGTCGCCAGTTACTGCGATGCAAAAGCAAATCAAGGACAGTGGTTACTGCGTATAGAAGATCTCGACCGACCCAGAGAAGTCGTGGGTGTAAGCGATGACATTATCAATACATTGCAAGTCTATGGCTTTGTTTGGGATGGTGACATTCTTTATCAAAGTGCGCGTAGCACTGCTTATCAAGCGGCATTGGATGAGCTAAAGTCACTAGGTATGGTTTACCCATGCACCTGTTCACGCAAAACCATTGCAGACATCGCTGAACAAAAAGGCATAGAAGTCGCCATCTACCCTCAAACTTGCTTACATCAAGCAATAGACTTAAATAAAACACCGGCCTGGCGTTTCAAAACAGCTGATCAAGAGACGCGCTTTAACGATATGGCACTTGGATTGCAAAGCCAGCACGTTGCAACAGAAATTGGTGATTTTGTGATTAAACGCGCCGATGGCTTATTTGCCTATCAGCTCGCTGTTGTTGTAGATGATGCTGCGCAAGGCGTAACCCATGTGGTCCGCGGGGAGGATTTGCTGACTTCAACTGCTAGACAGATCCTGATGCAAGATGCTTTAGGGTTTACCCAGCCAATTTATAGGCATACACCAATTGTGACGAATACACTTGGCCAAAAGTTAAGTAAACAAACGCAAGCAGATCCACTACCGCTAGATTCAGTTTCTACTCACTTATGCCGTGCATTTGAATTTTTAACATTAAACCCACCTGCGCATTTAGCGTCTGCAATAAGCGGTGATTGCTGGGAATGGGCTATTCAAGCCTGGCCAGCAAGCCCTTCTATTTAGCGGCCTTCATCAACACCTTGCTACACAATCGAACATAATCATAAATATATCTTATAAATGCTATTGATAACTATTATCATTACGATTATAATTACATCTCATATAAATATAAATAGGTAACCCACCTTATGACTAACCGTGTAAAAACAACCCAAGACCAAACCAATCAAGTATCAAAACTAAAAAAGTCAGTTATTCGCACCTTGCAGCTTTCAACTGCCATCAGCTTTGCATTTTCATCATTTGCCATGGCTGTAGAAGAAATCGCTTTAGACACAGTTGAAGTGGTTGGCAAAAGGGTTAGCGACACGAAACCCGTTAAAGGCTACAACGCGAAAAAATCAAGTGCTTCAACAAAAACAGATACGCCACTGATTAATGTGCCACAAGCAATTACAGTCATCACACAGGATGTGATAAAAGATCAATCAGCGTTAAGCATTTCAGATGTTGTGCGTTATGTGCCCGGTGTGATGGCTTCACAAGGAGAAGGTAACCGTGATGCACTCGTATTTCGTGGCAACAGAACAACTAGTGATATTTTCTTAGATGGAATGCGTGATGACATTCAAATGTTCCGCGACCTGTACAATACAGACCGTGTAGAAGTACTAAAAGGCCCTAATGGCATGATTTTTGGCCGTGGTGGTGCTGGGGGTGTGATTAACCGTGTGACTAAAAAAGCAGGCTGGGACCCAGTTGAAGACGTGTCTTTAACTTATGGTGCATGGGATCAAAAGCGCTTTACTGGTGACTTTGGTCAAGCACTAACTGACAATGTTGCGTTTAGAATTAATGCAGTGTACGAAGATTCGGACTCATTCCGTGATGGCGTAAATTTAGAGCGATATGGTGTAGCTCCTACCTTCACATTTAACCTAAGCGAACAAACTAGCATCAACTTGTCTGCTGAATACTTTAAAGACCAACGCATTGGTGACCGTGGTATCCCATCAGTAGATAATGCTACTGGTGACAACAGAAGACCATTTAACTTAAGAAAAAACCAAGACAAATTCTTTGGTAATGCACGTTTAAGTCCAAACGAAGCGGAAACAAAGTCTTTCAACGTGTCGATTGACCATACTTTTGACAACAATGTAAAAATTAAAAATAGTACACGTTACACAGACTACGACAAGTTTTACCAAAACATCTATGCTAGTGGTTCAGTGACTGCTGCAAATACAGTTAAATTAAGTGGTTACCGTGATGAAGTAGATCGTAAAAACCTCATTAATCAAACTGACGTAACGATTCCATTTGATTGGGGCACGACAAAACATACCGTTTTAGCAGGTATCGAGCTCGTTGATCAAGATAATGAACAAGCTCGTTTTGTAAGTCAACCAGGCACAACTTCTTCTAGCATTGCTGGTGCAGGTGCTGTTGATGTTAACAATCCAACAGTTAATGCAAGCTTCTCTAGATCTAATCTTGCTAAAGGACAAGACACGCAAATTAGTAGTCAAGGCTATTACATCCAAGACCAAGTTGAATTTAATGACCAATGGCAAGTAATTGCTGGTTTAAGACGTGATATTTTCGAAACTGATTATAAAAATGTTAGACCAGGTGATGAAGCAAGTGTAGATACCACTGATGCATTCTGGTCACCTAGAGCCGGTTTGATTTTCAAGCCAACTAATAACACTTCGTTGTATGCAAGCTATAGCATCTCATATGCACCAAGAACAGGCGATCAGCTACAAGGCTTGAGAAACATTGAAACCAACCCCGACTTGTTTGATCCGGAGAAGTTCATCAATAAAGAAGTTGGTGTTAAATGGGATATTAATCCGAACTTATCATTTACAGCGGCTACTTACCTATTAGAGCGCGAAAATTTAGTCGCAAATGACCCTAATGAAGCTGGTATTAGTACACTTCTTGATGGGCAAGAAACACAAGGTGTAGAGCTTAGCTTAGCTGGTAACGTGACAGATAAATGGTCAGTTATTGCTGCTTATACTTATCAAGATGGTGAGCTTACTAAAGATCAAGGTGCACCAGGCGCTATTACTGCAGAAAAAGGGGCTGAACTAGGCGAAACACCAGATCATTTATTCTCATTGTGGAATAAATACAAAATCAATAACGTGTGGTCTGTAGCACTAGGTGTGGTAGGTCGTTCAGAAATGTATGCGGCAACTGAACAAGTAACGGGGAACACTTTAATTCCTGGCTACACACGCTATGATGCAGCTATCTTCGCTAAGTTAAGTGAAAAAGCGACATTACAACTTAATGTTGAAAACTTAACTAATAAAGACTACATCGCTAGCTCACATAACAACAATAACCTACTACCAGGCGCACCTGTATCAGTTAGAGCAACATTGAACTACTCATTCTAAACTGAGTACAGTTTATTATGTTTAACTAAGCCCACCATTTGGTGGGCTTTTTTTATTATGTTGTATTGGTCAGTGTTAAAATACAACCTATGGAAAATAACGATCAGCTACACCCCTTTATCTTTGAAGATTCACCGATTAGAGGCAATCTAGTCCACCTTAATAGCACCTATCATCTTGCTTTAGCTAATCAGCAATTGCCTCTGATTGTTAAAAAAGCATTAGGTGAGTTGATGGCCGCTAGCGCCCTACTCACTTCCACCTTAAAAATGGATGGTGTATTGGTGCTGCAGATACAAAATAAAGGCCAGCTAAAACTATTGGTTGTTGAATGTAGTTCCAATATGAATATCCGTGCGACTGCGAAATGGGATGGCGAAATCGCAGAAGACGCAAACTTTTTAGATCTGGTCAAAGATGGTCAATGCGTCATTACCTTAGATCCGACAGAAGGTAAGCCTTACCAAAGCATTGTGCCGATTGAGGGCAATTCCATAGCTGAGATGCTAGAAAACTATATGCTACGTTCACAGCAACTAGAGACTACCCTACAGCTCAGCTGTGATAGTATAAGCGCTAGCGGTTTGCTATTACAGAAACTACCTGAGTTGCCATCACATGATGCTGATGCGTGGAATAGAGTCAGCATTCTAGCCAATACAGTCACTGATGCAGAGTTAAATACCTATGCATTTGAAAAATTAATCATGCATTTGTTTAATGAAGAAGATGTTCGCTTATTTGACGCAAAACCAACACAGTTTTGCTGCAAATGCACGCGATCAGGCGTTAGTGATATGTTAAAAATGTTAGGCAAAGAAGAAGTAGATGCAGTATTGGCAGAACAAAAGAAAATTGAAGTCAATTGCGATTACTGCAATAAACAATATGTATTCGACCATGTCGATGCAGCAACACTCTTTGCAAAAAGCAACACCGCAAAAGCAAGCAAGTCCATTCATTAAAACAGCCAGCGCGTGGCAGACTGCTTAAGTAGCCTGCCTTTGACGCTCAAACAAACAAACAGCCGCAGCCGCAGCCGCATTAAGTGATTCTAGCCCCGCACTCATTGGAATACTCACTTGCGCTGTCGCAGCATTGATTACACCATTAGTTAAGCCTCCGCCTTCATTACCAATCACAAATGCAGTAGACTGAGTTAGGTCTTTCGTATAAATCGAGTCACCTGATAGCGTTGTTGCATAGCTTGAGCCAGCAAAGCCTTCAATGGATTCGACGATATCGACGCTTTCCACAATAGCCAATTGAAACTGTGCACCCTGCCCGCCTCGTAAACATTTTGGCGACCACGCATCCGTGCAGCCTTTCGACAAATAAACAGCATCAACACCTGCGCCTAAAGCTGTTCTGAGCATACTGCCCAAATTGCCAGGGTCTTGGATATCTTCTAGCATTAACGCAAAATCAACCTTCTCAGGCACGGCTACGGTTGGCAGTTTAACCAAGGCCAAAATACCGGTGCTGCTCGCCACTGGCGTTAACTCAGCAAATAGCAATGTCGGAAACATAGTCGTATTCACATCAGCTAAATCCTGCATCAAAGCCACTGCTTCTTGCGAGCTTTTTCCTTCAGGAATGATTAACAACTCAAGCTCACCAAAAGCCTGCAAATAACCTGCTATCAGGTGTACGCCATCTAATAGCGTTTTTCCTTCTTTGTTTCGTTCACGTTTATTGTCTGCTATTTTTTTTAAATGTTTAAAAATAGCGTTATCGCGGGAGGTAATATGCTTAAAGGACATAGATTTTTGCTACTTTACAATTATTAACTAACATTCTAACTGATGCAGTTTATGATACTAACTATTAATCTTCCCAAGGTGATGATTTAGCGACCTAAGCACCGAAATTATTCAGCTTGAAATTCGCCTCTCTTCTTATTCTCATCAACATTACTGGCCTTATTTTGTCAGCGATTTACATTAGCTACTATGATGGCTGGCTAGCCGGTATTGTTCCTTACTTCTTATTACAAGTCGTGAGCTTTAGCCTATCAAGACTCTTTAATTTCAAAAGCATCACCACGATGTTCTTCTTTTGGACGATGATGATCAGTTGTGTAGTGGCTTACTTGTTAAGTTATATGGACATCACCAATCCCTCCATTGTCAGTCAACCGATGGTATTAGATCAGCTACAGATTATAAAAGAGCTACCATTAGACTTACTGCACATCTTTAAAGAACTGGTGCTAGGTGCGTTTAACAGCCTCAAAAACTGGATCACACAGTTAATCCATTAGGATAAAAGGCTTTATAATGAGCGCTTAACCTAAAAAAGCGTGTCATTACTTATGATTGATGTTCGATGATTGACGGTCTAGTAAAAATATTCATCTGGCAAGGTATTGGTGAGCTAGTCTCCAAATTCATATTACCGCAAATCCCCGGCCCAGTGATTGGGCTGATTTTATTGGTCGCTTTTTTAGCCATCAAAGGCGAAGTTAACCCTTCACTGGGTAAAGTGGCCGATACTTTTCGGCAGCATTTAGCCTTATTATTTGTTCCTGCATCCGTCGGTGTGATTCTATTTTTACCCGAATTAAAAGAACATGCGTTCGCGGTTGGTACTGCGTTAACGGTCAGTGTCATACTGGCGATTGCTGTCACAGGCCTCGTCCTCAAACTATTTAGTTTCAAAGAACCAGCCTATGAAAATAGCAAAGCTTATCGTCATGAAATGAAATTGTTAGACGAAGATAGACGCCTAGTATTACAAAAAGAAAAACAAGCCAAGCGTAGTAAGAAAAAGGCTAAACAAGACTTAAGCTCGACAGATGACACTGCAGGAGAAAATGATGACTGATCGACTCCCTATCTCAGAAATTTGGGTTTACCTATCAGGCGACCCTCTCTTTGCACTGGTGTTAACGTTAGCCACCTATCAGATTGGCTATACGTTATACGTCAAATTTAACCGCAATCCGATATTAAACCCAGCTGCCATTTCTATCATCCTGATTGCTGTCATCATCTCACAATTTGGTTTTGGTGACTCACCAGAAGAAGCTTATCAACAGTATTTTGAAGGTGCTAAATTTGTACACTTTTTACTGGGCACGGCAACCGTTGCACTCGCCGTGCCTATCTATCGCGGCTTTTCAGAAATGCGCGGCAAAATAATGCCCATTTTCATCGCCTTAACCGCTGGTAGCATTGCCTCAATCGGTAGCGCCGTACTCATCGCCAAGTACATGAATGCAGGAGAAAGCATCGTTGGCAGCATGTATACCAAATCTGTCACAGCACCAATTGCCATGGGTATCGCAGAGCGCATACAAGTATCGCCCACACTCACCGCTGTCTTCACCGTCATTACTGGCATTCTAGGCGCCATCTTAGCGCCTTATATTTTAGACCTTTTCAAAATTAGACCTTGGTGGATAAGAGGTGCAGCCATCGGCGTTGGCGCGCATGGTTTAGGCATCACTCGCGCCTTTAGCGTGAGTGAACAAGCAGGCATCTTCGCCAGTATGGCCATGGGCTTAAACGGTGTACTCAGCGCTATATTTTTGCCTTATGTATACGCACTCATACACGGGTAATTGAAATAAAATCGATTGGATAATAGACGTGGCAAAAGCAGCTAAAAAGAACAACCTAGAGCGCATCTTGCATAATCAGGGCCACGGCGCACGCAAACTTTGTCGTATTATGATTATCAATGAAGAAATCACCGTTAACGGTGAAATGTGTGATGATCCAAGCGCCATGTTTGAGTTGGCTGGCATGCAATACACCATCAAAGGCGAAGCATGGGATTACAAAGAAAAATCCTATCTCATGATGCACAAACCCAGCAACTACGAGTGCACACACAAAACCCAACACCACCCAACCATTTATAGCCTATTACCTCATCCTTTAGTCGAACGCAGCGTACAAACCATTGGCAGACTAGACGAAGGCACCACAGGGCTGATTTTAATCTCTGACGACGGCCAGTTCATCCACAAAATGAGCTCACCTAAACACAAAGTCTCCAAAGTCTACGAAGTCAACTGCAAACACCCCGTCGATGACCAACAAATCGCCCACATACTCAGCGGCGTCCAACTCGTCGATGAAGATGCTCCTATTGCAGCGCTAGCCTGTACCCGAATTTCTGACAACGTCATCCACATGACTCTAGCCGAAGGAAAATACCACCAAGTCAAACGCATGGTCTCGGCCATTAGTAATCGCGTAGAAGGATTAAAACGGATCAAAATTGGAGAGCTAGCATTGCCAGAAGACCTGAAAGTTGGCGAGTGGCGATGGCTAAATGATGATGATATGATGGCATTAAGTAACAAGAACAGTAATGTCTAAAAAGGTGTCGTTTATTTTCAATAAAAAGTAGATTATCCAATTGAATTTAATATGAAAAATAACAATGAACACCATTTAACCCAACGTAATTAAACACCGTTTTCTGTGTCTATTTAACGTTAGGGAAAATAAAAAACCAATGAAGAAATATGTAATGCATTTTTTAACACATAGTGAAGAGTACCAGCTTGTGGTTATTGGCGCTTTAGCTTTAATATGGAATTTTAATTCCGCAGAAAAATGGCCTGAGCCTTTAATTTATTTCCTAACAGTTGTATTTACAGGTGTTGCGTTAAAGAAGATAATCATTAGAAGCAACCTAAATGAAGAAATAGAAAAAATCATATCTAGGTCAGACCAAATAGATAATTGGTATTCAAATGATCAATTCAGAGCATATTGCGGTTTATAAAAAAGATCCTGCAATAAAAATTGCACGGCATACCAACGCTATGATTGATGACTTTAGTGAGGTTTGGTTAAAAGGCTTGTACCGAGACCAACAGGCGTCTAGCCATCGAGTATCAATACAATATAATGTTAGTGAACTATTTAAAAAACTATTCTTTTGGTAGATGGTGGTCGGGTTTACTTACCGCTTCCTAGATCACCAGAAAAACTAGAAACCACAGAATTTGATATGGCTACTTGCCAAATCCTTAATGGTCAAACAGGTTGCGACACAGCATATTATTTCAAACAGTCGAAAATGATTCTAAGTAGTGTCAATCTTAACAAAAAAAATACCTAACAAGGCGCTCAAGTTCGCTACAAAAAACGTGGCAAGACTCGGCATAAAGCGCCAAGTGTAATCCTTCATTCCTAATCGAAGTTAAAAGTAGAGATTAAGCTGCATTCAGTAATTGTCTTCGCGGTATGCCTCCAATTGCTGTAAAAATATTAAGGGGTCAGCCAGTTTGGTTTATAACTTACTTCGTTTTATTCTATGAGTTATGGCTAGATTACCAAGAGTAGTAGTTCCAAACCAACCTCTACATATTATGCACCGAGGTAATAATCGGTAGGGTATATTTGAACCAGAGGATGACCTAACTCGAATTAAAGAAGATATTGAGTATTCTTTGTTAAAGTCGGGATGTTCTTTGCATGCTTATGTCATTATGACTAATCATTTACATTTGCTTGTTACCCCAAAAGACAAGGAACAGTTGACGGTGTTTATGAAGTCAATGGCGAACAGATACGTTCGTTATTTCAATGCGAAAAATAAACGAATTGGCACCATATGGGAGGGGCGCTTTAAGTCGTGTTTGGTTGATAGTGAGCATTATTTATTTGCTCTGTATAAGTATATTGAAATAAGTCCAGTCAGGGCGGGTATGGTTATGGAGCTTGCTGATTATAAATGGTCAAGCTATCCCATAATGCTTTAGGGAAAGCAGATAAATTGATTAGCGAGCATCCGTTATATAAGGATTTGGGTAATGATTCGCAGCAGCGGTATAAAACTATCAGAAGATATTTGATAAGCTTGATATTACTAAAGAAGAAAACTTAATAAAAGAAGTAACCATGCGTGGCGAAGTTTATGGTACTAATGGGTTCCATAAAAGGTCAGTCAGTTGGTTTCACGATCAACTAAGTTGGCTGCTCATGGCGGTGATAGGAAAAGCGAGGTTTATAAAAATCAAACTGGCTGACTACCGCCCTACTTTCCTTTGGAGAAGTCGATTGAATCTACTAGGTGAACGTTGCCAATACCACAGCTCAATTTGTAAAAAATCATTTAATTACTAGCGGTGTTTATTGGGTTGGAAATATTAATATTATGATGTAATTACGATATTAACCTTATACCGAAAGCGCCTAAAACTAAAGACAATAAGAATCAAAATGGTCGCTTTTTAGTCATCACGATTTGTTTATTACTGCTGACCAGCTTCATTGCCACCAGTTTATTGAGCTATTACCTTGCGTGTCAATCCATGCAGTCACACATTCGTACGGAATCACTTCCGCTAAGCAGCGAGAGTATCTATTCGCATGTGCAGCGTGATTTAATTAGTGCTGTATTAATTTCCTCACTGATGTCACAGGATACTTTTGTACGTGATTGGGTCATCAGTGGGGAAAAAGATAAACAGTTGATTATTAGCTACCTCAATGCCATTCCAGCGAAATACAAAACCATCACCTCCTTTTTTATCTCAGATAAAACACATCACTACTATCACAGCTAGGGCTTTAAACCCGATTGACCAAACTAACCCGCTAGATTAATGGTATTTTCAACCGTCTAATGCCTCAGAGCCCTACCAAATCAACTTGGATGCCGACACGGCTGATAAAGGCAAAACCACTTTCTTTGTGAATCACAAAATCTTAGATTACAATGATAAGTTGTTAGGGATCATTGGTGTCAGCCTCTCTTTCAACCTCACTCACAAACGAATAGATGAGTACCAAAAGTTATTTAATCGCACCGTCTATTTCATTGATCAACAAGGTAATGTCACCTTGCATTGCGCTAGTTTTACCAAGGCTAATTCGATTGACCTTATGCAAGGGATGGCACCCATTAAGCAGCAATTACTCAACAAATTTAACGGTTCTTTCACCTATGAAGATAATGGGGAAGAAGTATTCGTCAATACATGGCTTATCAATGAGTTAGGTTGGTATATTGTAGTTGAAGAAGTAAATACGTCACAATCAGAAATATTACGTGCGTTGCGGATTAACTTGATTCTAAGCACTATTATGACTCTTGGGATTGACTGGATGATTAGTCATTTAATTCAACGTTATCAAGCAAAATTACACAAATTACTCTCCAATGATCACTCAACTAAACTAACAATCCACCATGATTTTGAGCCTGTTTACCATTAAATGTTAGAAACAGAAAAACGTAGAAAAGAGCCTCTCAGTATTTTATTAATCGACATTGATAATTTTAAGAAAATTAATGACAAAATGAGCCCTCTAGAAGGTGATCGAGTGTTGAAGTCTATCGCACATATATTGCAAAATAGCATATGCAAATGAGATGCCGTTTGTCGCTAGGGTGGTGAAGAGTTTATCGTATCGCTCACTCATTGCAACATCAGCGATGCACAGATGGTCGTGGATAACATTCATAAACTAGTCGCTAAAAATCTTAAAGCAGGAAAAGATAACAAATATGCAATTACAGTTAGTATGGGTATCGCAGAATTTAACTTGAACGAGGCTAGTGATACGCTTTCCGCCCACGCTGACGAAGCGCTTCATCGCGCCAAAAATAGTGGGCGTAACAATATTATGCAAGCCAAAAACTATTCAGAGTGAGGACGCTGATTAGCTTACTAACCACCTTTATCAATTACCCTCAGGTGGATCTAATTTATACGGTTACTCACACCATCGTTCAGCGTGAAAAATAGGCGTATACTTAAATTATAAGAAATAGAGAGTTAAAAGAAGAAAGTTAGATTAGACAAGGTTATATTCCAAACTAACCCATCAGTTTTCTTGAACCTTATTATTCTATGTCGACTAAAACTAAACAAATGCCCTACCAATTTGGCGACCTCATTGATGTCGATGCTTTTACACATATGTTGGATAGCTTTTTTCAGGCAACAAATATCCCGAATGGTGTAATGGATATGGATGATAATTTACTATCAATGACAGGAGGTGATAATGCTTTTGCCGTATTCCATCGCACCAACCCAGAAAGTGAAGCGCGTTGTCATGATAGTAATATTGCCATTATGTATGATTTGCGCCAAAGCCATACAGCGGATGGGTTATGCCAAAATGGTTTGATGTATTATGCAACTCCTGTCGTAGTAGAAGGGCACCAACTTGCCACCTTTTTTTTGGGGCAGGTATTACATACGCCACCAGATTTAGCGTACTTACGTAAGCAGGCTATGGAATTTGGCTATGATGAAACAGGCTATCTAGCGTCCATACAGTCATTACCCGTTATTAGTAAAGAGCGTATAGAATCATTGATGGAGGTGATGGTGGAAATGGCGCAAGTGCTGGCTGCTAGCGGGCTTGCCAGACTACGACAAGTAGCGCTTGAACGTGGCCATGAAAGACGAATGGAGCTAGAAGACATTCTCAATCTTTCTCCGGTTGCTATTGGTTTATTTGATGCCGAAAATAAAGTAGAGTACGTTAATCAAGAATTCACCAACTTGCTTGGCTACAATTTAGAAGACTTGTCAGATACTGACACTTGGTACCTACTTGCCTATCCAGATGAAGACTACAGAGAGTCGGTCATTTACCCTTGGGTAAAGAGTGTGAAATTAGCAAAAAACACCGATACATCTCCACCAGAATTAGAAGCTTCCATCACATGCAAAGATACAACCATACGCCGCATCATGATTCGCATGGTATGGATAGGTGAGCGCAGGCTCGTTAATTTCACGGACATAACCGATCGCTGGCTAATAGAACAGCGTAAACTAGCCCATGACGCGATACTTGAGATGATTGCAAAGGGTAAACCCTTGCCAGATATTTTGCATGCAATCGTCAAACAAGTGCAATCTGAGGATGAGTCCACTTTATGTAGTTTGTTGCTGATGGATGCGGAAGGTAAGCATTTATTAACAGGTGCCGCACCAGATCTGCCCGACTTTTATAACGAGGCCATTAATGGTATGGCCATTGGTAAAGGTGCGGGCTCTTGCGGCAGAGCTGCTTTTTTAGGAGAACGCGTTATTATAGAGGATATCCAGACTCATGAGTACTGGAGCCCTTATGTACAACTTGCAGAGCAAGCTGGGTTTCGTGCCTGTTGGTCGGAGCCTATACGCGCCTCACACGGTAAAATTTTGGGAACATTTGCCATCTATCATACTGAGCCAAAAACCCCTCAACAGACCGACATTGAGCGTATTGCTGCAGCGGCTAATTTAGCTAGCATCGCGATTGAGAATCATAACACTTTTTGTGAGCTAGAACGCCGCGCTTATACTGATTATCTGACAGGTCTGTCCAACCGTCGCCACTTCTTCGAGCAAGTTGAAAGCGAACTATCTCGCGTAATACGTTATGGTTGTGATTTATCGATACTGATGCTAGACCTTGACCACTTCAAGCTAATCAATGATACACACGGCCATAAAGTGGGAGATTTAGTTCTGAAAAAGTTTTCCGAGGTTTGTCGAGCTACACTGCGCGATATCGATATCACGGGGCGTATAGGCGGCGAGGAATTCGCCGTACTGCTTCCAGAAACGGGAAGTGAACAAGCAACAAAAGCGGCTGAACGATTGAGAGCCGCTATCAATGGCGCCAGCCTTGTTTTAGAAGGATGTATGCCTATCCGTTTTGCCGCCTCATTTGGTGTAGCAACACTTATCAGCAAAGATGTGGACATAGACACCCTGCTTAACCAAGCCGACCAAGCGCTATATCAAGCAAAAAACAGTGGCCGCAATAAGGTTTGTGTATACTAATAAAATGATAATGATGTAAGTTAGACCACTAAACTCGCATGACTACTCTGTCTTATTGTTCAGCAAGCCTAATACTGCATTTTTATGGCATTCATCGCTCACTTAAATACCTATATCATATCACCAGCTTCACTTCACACCATGCAGTGCTATGTCATGCTAACAAAATAGAATTAACATTTTAAAGTTATCTAATAAGGGTTAAGATTGATTGTATAGTCGTGAATGATCATGACAGGAGTCCACATGCTCGTTACCGTTGTCCTTATTAATTTACTGGTGATTGCACTGGCCGGTGCATTATGAGTTTCTTTACCGTCTGACCTTACACATCCCTACCATGCCGATTTTTACATGGTGTCTTAGCATAGTCAAAATTGATAGTATTTGATGTATTTTTATTCCTCATGATAGTCACTTTTTTACCATTATGCATTACATCCACGGATGCTATATCCGGTGTAATCTGCACATCCAATGCACTTGCTGGGCCCATGAAGAATAAACTTATAAATAGTGTTCCAACTTCTAGTAATATGTTTTTCATTCTAATTCCCTACCTTCTATATTAGTTAGTCGTTTTCATGAACAAGTAATTCCCTTTGTTCTACTGTATACAATGCCTGCTTGATTGAAAATTCAAGTTTCCGCATAGATTAAAGCTGCCATTACCATCTCCTCAGATATTTAATTAATAAAATTAGAAATATGGATACCATATACTTCAAAATGCACTAGATATATAAGTAATACTGCGGGCGTAAATGGTGTAAGGCTTTGTATAAAAAGCTAAGAAAAACTAATAGCCAACAAAAAATTGCCCATAGCAAGCTAAAAGGCAGTTTTAATGTACGTCTCAACGACGGTTATGGCCACTCATCAGGTGATGACTGCCTTAAGAAAGCATTAAGAACTATTAACAAGCAGATCAAAAGACCTGGTGATTTGTGCGCGCGTTATGGTGGTAAGGAGTTTGCGATTGTTTTAGGTAGCACCTCTCCACAAGCCGCATTATCGATTGCATCAGAGCTATTAGATGCTATTAGAGATTTAAAAATGCCCAATATCGACTCCGCCATCCTACCCATCATTACTTCCAACATCGGCTTAATAACAACAAGCCTTACCAAACCAAAATAACCGAAAAAGAAATGATTAAACAAGACGACATACATCTGTATAACGCCAAAGGTCAGGGTAGGAATCAAATTGTCCACCTAGATGGCTAAAATAAGTCTGCTAGCTTTTCTACATCATTTACGTATAATGGCGCTACCCTATGCATACCAATCCGCGTAGCGGCATCATGAAGATGACTTTTCACAGTCACTCAATTATCTTTTATTCGTCAGCCTCGATTGGTATTACTAATAAGTAATTGGCCGTCGTAGGGAAAACAAGTAATGAACACAGAAGTAACAAGTAGCGATACTACTAACCCTAGAAGCAGTTCTGTAGGCAACTTTAAAGATTTAGGTTTAGCCGAACCCTTATTAAAAGCGATTGAAGACGCTGGCTACACCACCCCAACCCCGATTCAAGCAAAAGCAATTCCTCTGGTTTTAAAAGGTGGTGATTTATTAGCTGGCGCGCAAACAGGTACCGGTAAAACAGCAGGTTTTACGCTACCGATTTTGCACTTACTCTCACAAAAGCCTACAAAGAACCCTGCTAAAGGCAAGCCACGTTGCTTAATCCTCACGCCAACGCGTGAGTTAGCGGCGCAAATTGCTGAGTCAGTCGTGACTTATGGTAAGCACCTCGATTTGAAATCGATGGTGGTTTTTGGCGGTGTGAGCATCAACCCACAAATTAACCGCTTAGGTCGTTTCCTAGATATTTTAGTCGCGACACCCGGCCGTTTACTGGATTTAGCTAATCAAGGAAAAATCGATTTATCTGGTATTGAAATATTAGTGTTAGACGAAGCTGACCGTATGTTAGACATGGGCTTTATCCACGACATTAAAAAAATCTTAGCCAGACTACCTAAAAAACGTCAGAACTTACTCTTCTCAGCTACTTTTTCCGATGAAATTAAACGTTTAGCAGACAACTTGCTAGACAACCCGAGCTTTGTAGAAGTCGCAAGACGCAACACAGCATCTGAAATGGTAGAACAAACCGTCCATATGGTGCCACAAGCCCATAAACGTGATTTAGTCGCTTATTTGATCAAAGAGAATGATTGGCAACAAGTATTAATCTTCACACGTACCAAACACGGTGCGAATCGACTGACTGAAAAGTTAGTGAAAAGTAATATTTCTGCCATGGCTATTCACGGCAATAAAAGCCAAGCCGCACGTACACGAGCATTAGCAGAATTTAAAGCTGGTGAAACCCGTATTTTAGTCGCCACAGATATTGCGGCCCGTGGTTTAGATATTGACCAATTGCCTCAAGTGGTGAATTTTGAGCTCCCAAACGTACCTGAAGATTATGTGCACCGTATTGGCCGTACTGGTCGCGCAGGGGCTTCTGGTGCAGCGATTTCTTTGGTTGATCGTGAAGAACTGAAATACTTAAAAGACATTGAAAAACTGATTAAACGTGAAATTCCTAAAGTGCAAATAGAAGGCTTTACGGCGCCGACTAAGATTGAGCCAGAACCACCAAGGTTATTCCGTGGTCAACAGCCAAACGGCGGTCAAGTTCAGAAGAAGAAACAGGGGCAAAATGATCGTCGCCCACAAGGTGGTGGCAAAACACTCGCGCAAGGCAAGCAACGCTCCTTTGGCAATCAGCCGAATAAACCTTCAGGCAGTCACAAGCCAAACAACAAACAAGATAACCAAGCCAGCCAATCAACGGAAAACATGTCTGAAGCAGCAAGACATCAAGCGCAACCACAACAGCCAATTTATGCTGCCGATCTAAACGTACCACGTCGTCCTAGAAGTAATAGTGGTGGTGAGCGCGGCAATGGTGGTGGCAATTCCGGAGGTAGTACCACTAGAAGTAGAGGCAATAGTAATGGTAACAGAGGTCGTTAAGATTTTAAAAAAGTGGCTTTAAAGATATGGGTAGATGCCGACGCTTGTCCCATGGTGATAAAAGAAATTTTATACCGCGCGGCAGAACGTGCGCAGGTGACCACGACATTGGTTGCCAACAAGCTCATGCGCACACCGCCCTCCCCTCACCTACGCCCCATCCAAGTAGATGCTGGCTTTGATGCAGCCGACAATCGCATCGTACAAGAATTAACAGCAGGCGATTTAGTGATTACTGCAGATATCCCACTCGCCTCCCAAGTGATTGAAAATAACGCCCATGCATTTAATCCTAGAGGCGAGTTCTACTCCAAAGAAAATATACGAGAGCAGTTAACCATGCGTAATTTCATGGAAGAGTTACGGGCTAGTGGTGTGGAGACTTCAGGTCCAGGGATGTTTAGCCCGGCAGATAGAAAAGCCTTTGCGGCACAATTGGATCACTTTTTAGCAAAACATACCGCTTCAGTAAATTCACAATGAAAAAATTACTAATCCTAACCATGTTACTGCTCAGCAATTGTATGGGTGTACCAAAAAACGTCAAAGTTATTGATGGTATCAATGCTGAACAGTATTTAGGCACATGGTATGAAATCGCACGTTTAGACCATCGTTTTGAGCGTGGCTTAGATAACGTTACTGCACACTATGAAAAACGTAAAGATGACGGCATTAAGGTCACCAATCGTGGTTACGATCGTGATGAGAAAGAGTGGAAAAATGCCGTTGGTAAAGCTTATTTTTTAGAAAAATCAACCGTTGACAATACTTACCTTGGCAAACTAAAAGTTTCTTTCTTTAGGCCTTTTTACGGTGCTTACAATATCATTGCGCTGGATAAAGAATATTACAACTATGTGATGATTTGTGGCCCAAATAAAGACTATTTATGGATACTGTCACGGACGCCAGAACTGACTTACCCCATTAAACAACACTTAGTGAGCCAAGCCAATCAATATGGTTTTGCAACGGATCAATTGATTTATGTGAACCAAAACTCTGACATTCCTAATTACGAAGCTGGTCAGCATGTAATTAAGAAGAAGCCGCAATAAACACTCTATAAATTATAGAGCGTTTATTGATAACTAGCCTTTTAAAAAGCATTCATCAAACCATCAATCGTTAATCCAACAAGCAGTTCACTTGATGTTATAATTATATAAAACTGAGTGTATGTCATCTAACTAGCAGCTGACTCTTTTATCCATAAAAAGCACTATAATTTAAATACAAACTAGGAGGTTGATAGATGATTTTAAAAAAAATTGTACTACTGACAACTATGATTTTTTTTGCGCTTGGAATAATCGCATGCCAAGAAAAAACAGCAATGCAAGAAGATCGTGAGGAGATGATAGAAGCTGTTGATGACTTTACAGATGAAGTTGACGTGATTACTGAAGAAGATGGTGCTCACAAGGAAATGATTGAAGCTGTGGAAGACTTCACCGACGACATTGAAGACGTGACTGGTAATTTAGATTACAACGTAAAAGAGACAGGTGAGCAGACTGAACAAAAACCTTAAAGTATAGAGCCATATAAACTAAAGCCTCACTTCTTTACAACTCTCAGTTTATAGCCTCTGTTTTTAAACATATTAATAAAGCCATTCTCACCAGCCAAGTGAGCGGCGCCGACTGCAACAAAGATTGATTGATTCTGTGCCAAAGCTATCGCCCGATTTGCCATTAATGTATTGCGATCGTCTAATAACTTAGCGCGCATTTTTTCCCATAACACCTTAGGCAAACCCGAACTAGTTATCTCCGTATCTACAGCAATAATTTTGTCACTATCGCCGCTCATATACACAGCTAATAACTTTTCAAAATCGCGTACTTTTTGCTTTTCCGTCATGTTTAAAGTAGCACGCAACATCGCTAATTGTTCATCCAAACTAAAACTATCGATAACGCTAAAATGCTCTTCGCTTGTTTCTAAGCCTTTAACGGGTTTATTAAAATCTTCTGCACCGCGCATAAGTAAATTATCTTGCGCATAAGGTGTTTGCGGTTTGGATTGACTGAAGACCACCGCTAATAACCAAGGCTTCATTGTTAATGCTTGGCTTAAATGCATCACGTGAAAATCAGTTAAGGCTTTTACTTGTTCCATTTCAGCTTCGTTCAGCATGTCTTTAAGTGAGCCTTCTGCCATCATAAAATTGGCAGGATCACTGTTAGGCTGCGTTTCCATCACAAATAAATCAACCGCTTTTAACGCATCTAAAATCGGCCGAGAGAAGTCAGTCACGCGATTATCATCAGTATGAATGGTGCCAAACAAATAACTCACCGTACCATTGGGTGCTTCCACCTGCCAAAACAAGCCTTTTCCCGTTGCCTCAACTAGTAAAGATGTACTTAACAACAGGAAACTAGCTAGACCAATCAACAGCTTTTTAAAGTGATGGAACATACACGCCCTTTTATGCAAAACTTACGGCACTAATGCCGCGTTTTTTTTTCCGTGCAGCGCGCTGCATTTTTCATATCATTAAAGGCTTTCGGTAAAGCTGCTGGCCGTCTACGCAGGCTGGCTTTAGCCGTCACTTTCCCTTTAGGTTTAAAGCTACTACCGTCGGATTGCTTAATCGAACCAATGACCGCTGGCTGGAAGGCTGGGACTAATTGCTTTTTACCTGGGCCAATTAAATCAGCGCGACCCATGTTTTTTAATGCTTCTCGTATCATAGGCCAGTTTGCAGGGTCGTGATAACGAATAAACGCTTTATGTAATTTCCGCAGCTTACCTGCTTTCGGAACGACCACATCCTCAGAGTCATCCGTGACTTTACGTAATGGATTTTTACCACTGTGATACATCGCCGTTGCCATCGCCATTGGTGTTGGTGTAAAGTTTTGCACTTGGTCTAACCTAAAGCTATAGCGCTTCAACCATAAGGCTAAATTCAACATATCTTCATCAGTCGTACCCGGATGCGCTGCGATAAAGTAAGGAATTAAGTACTGCTTCTTACCCGCCTCTTCACTGTACCTTTCGAACATCTCTTTAAATTTGTCATATGCACCCATGCCCGGCTTCATCATTTTATCGAGCACGTTTTTTTCAGAATGTTCAGGGGCAATTTTCAAGTAGCCGCCAACATGATGTTGCACGAGTTCTTTGACGTATTCAGGTGATTTCACTGCTAAGTCATAACGCAAACCTGAGCTAATGAGAATCTTCTTCACACCTTTGATCTCTCGTGCTTTACGATAAAGCTGAATCAATGAACTATGGTCGGTATTCAAGTTTTCGCAAACATCTGGATAAACGCAAGATAACTTACGGCAAGACTGTTCAATCTTCTCCGACTTACAAGCAATACGATACATATTAGCCGTTGGGCCGCCAAGATCAGAAATCACGCCAGTAAAGCCGTCGACTTTATCGCGAATTTCTTCCACCTCTTTTAAGATGGACTTTTCACTACGACTTTGGATAATACGGCCTTCATGCTCGGTAATACTACAAAAGGTACAGCCACCAAAACAGCCGCGCATGATATTAACGCTGAAACGAATCATTTCCCATGCAGGGATTTTGGCATTCTTATAGATTGGATGTGGCTTACGCGCATAAGGCAAGTCGTAAACATAATCCATCTCTTTGGTCGTCAATGGAATCGGTGGAGGGTTGAGCCACACTTCTCGATCACCGTGCTGTTGCACCAGCGCACGGGCATTACCCGGATTCGCTTCTAAATGCAGCACGCGTGAAGCATGTGCATAAAGCACAGGGTCTTGCGACACTTCCTCATAAGCTGGCAAGCGAACCACTTGCATGCTTCTGTTCGCTTTTGGTTTTCTAGCACGCACACTCGGTACAATTTCAATTGGCTTAGTGCCTTCAGGTAAGTCAGACTTACCTTTAGATTCCTTCGTGGCACAGCTCGCATCGCCCTTCCCCATTTTCATTTCGTATGGGTCAATGGCTTTATCAACTTTGCCTGGGCGGTCTAATTTGGTTGACTCAATCTCATCCCAGCCTTCTGGGATGCTTTTACGCATAAAGGCCGTGCCACGAATATCTTGAATATCCCGAATAGACTCACCTTTAGCAATGCGGTGTGAGATTTCCACCAATGCCCGCTCGGCATTACCATACAGCAGAATATCCGCTTTTGAATCAACCAACACGGAACGGCGCACTTTATCTGACCAGTAATCATAGTGGGCAATACGACGAAGGCTAGCTTCGATACTGCCAATAATTAGCGGTACGTGCGAGTAAGCTTGACGGCAACGTTGGCTGTATACCAACACCGCACGATCTGGTCGTTTATTAGGTGCTGCATCAGGGGTATAAGCATCATCTGAGCGAATTTTACGGTCAGCCGTATAACGATTCACCATACTATCCATATTACCGGCAGTAATGCCAAAGTATAAATTAGGCTTTCCTAGCGCTTTAAATGCCTTAGCATCTTGCCACTCAGGCTGGGCAATAATCCCCACACGAAAGCCTTGCGCTTCTAACAAGCGGCCAACTAAAGCCATCCCAAAACTAGGATGGTCAATATAGGCATCGCCTGTAATTAAAATAATATCGCAGCTATCCCAACCGAGTTCATCCATTTCTTCACGAGAAGTGGGTAACATAGCGGCCTGTCCAAAGCGTTTAGCCCAATAAGGACGATAACTTTGAATAGGTTTAGCGAGCATGGTTGTATACTTTTCCATAACTCGCCATCTTACGCGGTAATCAATTGATTTAAAATAATTTTTTCAAATTTCTTTAAATCAATTATTTATCATTACAATTGAAGCAGAAAAACCATACGGGTTGGTGCTTCTTTCTACTCATAAAAGAACCAGGCCTACTACGATGAGATATTTTTTTATTAAAAATACCAATTAAAAAACCTACTCTAATTACTGTTTTATCTGCCGTTATTAAAGGTCTCATATACTATTTTTTTGTTAGTATATTAAAGTTTCACCTAATAGTAACTTGACCTTTAACAACCATGGTCATTAAAACAAAATTGCCTCAACTACCGTGAAAAAACTACCGTGAAAAAAATTGACTTATTTAGACACATGCTTCTTCCTTTACTACTGGTTGGTATATCGGCGGTTTTTATATTGCTTTTTTACATATTTACACTCAATTTACGAGCAACCCAAGATGAAGCCGCTAATGAAACTAAAAAGCTAGAATATGTACTAGATATGACCAAAACCCTGGTGATTGACCGTGTCTATTCATCAATGGAATTACTTAAGCAGAAAAGTTTAGGTTTGGGTATAGCCAGTATTGAGGGTGAGGTGGTTTTACTTGAAGAGGACATCCCTCAGCTAAAATTCGGAAAAAACTCACAAACCAATCGAAGCTCTATTGTCGACGATGTGACTAAAATTGGAAATGGCACCGCTACCATTTTCGTCAAAAAGCAAAGTGAATTCATTCGCATATCGACCAATGTAAGAAGAAAAAGTAATAATGCACGTGCGATTGGCACTAGGCTAGACCCAATCGGAAAAGTAATTACGAACCTAAATGCTGGAAAACCTTTTTATGGGGTCGTCGACATTTTAGGTGAACCCTACATTTCAGGCTACGAACCCATCTTTGATAACAAAAATTTCGTTATTGGCGCATGGTATGTTGGTTATAAAGTCAATGTTATTGCACTGAACCAAGCAATTAAAAAATGGGCATTTATGAAAACAGGATTTGCGGTAATTACAGACTATAACGATAATATTCGTTTTTTATCCGATCACGTCTCTGCGTTAGAGGCAAGTGCTGCACTGAAAAACACCAAAAAATCATGGTTTGTGTCGCATAGAAATATCCCTGAATGGAATTTTCATGCCTACATCGCAATGCCTTACAAAGACATTTATGTTCATAGTCTGACCCCATTATTTACGCTATTAATATTAAGTGGCTTAGTGGGCACTGCACTCATGGTGTTGGCACAACACGGGATTAAACGTTTTGTGTTGTCGCCATTAGGCGGAGAGCCTGAAACAGCTTACCGCTTAGTCAAAAATATTGAACAAGGCAATTTTGAAGATGATGACACGGTTGCTGAGCCAGATACGCTTATCGACAACATACTGACAATGCGTAGCCGATTGCATGAAATGGTTGCCGAGATTAGGGAAAATGCAAACCGATTGAGCATATCATCCAGTGTTTTTCAGCACTCTCATGACGGTATTTTCATTACCGATCCAAACGCTAATATTATTAAGGTTAATCCAGCATTTAGCGACATTACTGGCTACCCGCTTGAAGAAGCAATCAATCAACAACCGCATCAACTTGGCTTTGCTTACCAGATAGAGTCATTTTTCCCAGATTTGTTCGATTCACCTGACCTTTATGACGGCAAACGTGGTGAAGTTTGGTGTCGTCAAAAAAGTGGGCAGGCTTATGCCGCATGGTTAGATATGTATCCCGTTCGAAATGACGATGATGAGTTACTCCACTATGTTGGCTTATTTTCAGATAACACTATCGCGAAAGAGCAGAGAAACACACTAGAACGCTTGGCTTACCATGACGCGTTAACACAACTACCAAACCGTGTTTTATTTTCTGATAACTTACAAAAAGCCCTTGCTGAGACTCAAGAGTCACAAGAAGCGATTGCCATTTGTTATGTTGATTTAGATAACTTCAAGCCCATTAATGATCAATATGGCCATGAAGTTGGTGACCAGCTCCTTGTTTTACTTGCAGACCGCTTACGTAAGAACTGCCGTAGTCAAGATACAGTTGCTAGGCTTGGTGGTGATGAGTTTGCTATTTTATTAAGAGGCTTACCAACGGTAAGAGATTACTCTGGTGCTTTAGATAGAATACTCTATGCAATAGAACAAGCTTTTAATATTGATGACACTGTTTTTTTCATATCAGCCAGTATTGGTTTTACCGTATACCCTCATGACAACAACCAGCCAGATACTTTATTACGTCATGCCGACCATGCCATGTACCATGCAAAAACACATGGCGGTAAGCAACATCACCTGTTTGACTTAAGCCTAGCCCAGCTTTCCCAAGATGAACAACGTCTAAAACAAGATGTTGTCGAAGGGCTAAAAAACAACCAGTTCCTCATACATTACCAACCGCAAATTGATTTAAAGTCAGGCAATGTCATCGGCATGGAAGCGTTAATTCGCTGGGAACACCCTACGCGTGGTTTTTTAAATCCCAATGATTTTTTACCTGTTATTGGAAATACGAACTTAATTATTGATATTGGTGAGTGGGTTATTTTAAACACGTTAAGTCAACTTGAACAATGGCTTGAGCTAGACCTAAACTTTCATGTTGGCGTTAACATTGCGGCCCACCACATTACCAACAAGAGTTTTTCCAGCTTCCTTAAAAAGACATTAAAAAAACATCCTAATATTGCTGGCAACAAGATTAATATTGAAATTACAGAAAGTGCTGCGATTAGCGACTTTGCCCGCGTCACTAAGATTATTGAGGTCTGTAAAAAACTAGGCGTCACATTCTCGCTTGATGACTTTGGCGTTGGTTACGGCTCTCTTCTCTACTTACGTAGACTACCAGTAGACATTATCAAAATTGATCCCTCATTTACACGTGGCATGCTGAAAGATTCAGAAGATTTAGCTATTGTCAGCAGCGTCGTCACTCTCAGTAGAGAATTTAACCGAAAAGTGATCGCAGAAGGTGCAGAAACCAATGAGCAATTACACATGTTACGCGGCTTAAGCTGCACCTATGCGCAAGGTTACGGCATTGCCAAACCCATGCCAGCGGATGAGGTGGTTGGCTGGATAAAAGCAAACCAACCATTCAAATACTAATCGCAAACGAAAATAAAATGTAAACTGTCAACGTAATGACGAATCAATACTACAAACTACCCGAAGGTTATGTACTTGCTTTAACAGCAACTAACGCCTTCCCTCCATTAGATCAAGCCCTAAAAGAGCCAAATGGCTTAATCGCCATTGAAGGCGACTTTACTAGCAAACGCCTTTTGGAGGCTTACGATCACGGTATCTTCCCATGGTTTAGTGAAGGTGAACCCATTATGTGGTGGAGCCCTAACCCACGCATGGTGTTATTTCCTGCAGAATTAAAAGTCTCAAACTCGCTCAACAAAACGCTTAAAAAAAACACTTTTGAGCTAACAATCAACACCGCCTTTCATGAAGTCATCACGGCCTGTAGCCAAGTCAAACGACCTGAGCAGGCAGGCACTTGGATTAACCAGGATATGATAGATGCCTATTGTGAATTACATGATTTAGGGCATGCTGTTTCAAGTGAGAGCTGGTTCGAAGGCAAATTAGTTGGTGGTTGCTATGGTGTCATTATCGGCAAAATGTTTTATGGTGAGAGCATGTTTCATATCCATACCGATGCTTCTAAAGTCGCTTTTGTTAATCTCGTTAATGATCTAATATCCAAAGAAGTTGGCATGATTGACTGCCAAATGAAAACGTCACTATTGACGCAATTTGGCGGACGCGAGATTCCACGTAAAGACTTTAGTCAAATGCTCTCAAAGTTGATACACTTAAGCACATGAAATTAAGGTCATTCATTGAAGAACATAAGCTCACCTAAAGAGTTGCCGCTACAAGTGCTACAATTCTATGTCACCACACCCTACGCTTGCGGCTACATAGCCAAAAATATCGCCCAAAGCCTCATCGCTTCACCAAACCATTTAGTCGATGCAACGGCCTATGGCCATTTAATTAGCCAAGGCTTTAGACGCAGCGGTAAATTCACTTACCGCCCCCATTGCGAAAACTGCATTAAATGTGTTCCGGTGCGTATCGTACTCGACTTATTCACGCCGACACGCAGTCAAAAACGTGCTTACAAACAACATAACAACCTAATAGCCACCGTGTTGCCACTAGGCTTTCATCAAGCGCATTTTGAACTGTATTCAGCCTATCAAGCTTTAAGACATAAGACTGAAGATGACATTAATCAAAATACGGACACTAGCGAAGAGGGGCAATACAAACAATTCCTCTGCCAAAGTAATGTTAAAAGCATGATGGTAGAGTTTAGAGATGCGCAAGATCAAGTCAAAATTGTCAGCGTGATTGATACCGTTGCTGATGGTAACTCAGCTGTTTATACCTTCTACGATGCTACTGAAGCCAAAGCCAGTTACGGCACTTACGCTATTATGTGGTTAATCAACTGGACAAAACAACGCAGCCTACCCTACCTCTATTTAGGTTATTGGATAGCAGAAAGCCAAAAAATGGCTTACAAAGAAAAATTTACCCCGCAAGAGAGATTCATTAGTAATGAATGGGTCAGTAGTATTAAAAATAAACACGCAACAAAAGGAATAGCATCATGATTTCGGAAGACAATATTCAATCAGCCATTAGCGCTGGCATCTTAGATGAAGCCACCGCTAATGCGCTAAAAGCCCATGCCAATGAAGCCAATAGCGCATTAAGTGATGTCGCGGACGAAGAACACTTCCGTCTCATCTCTGGCTTTAATGACATTTTCGTCGTCATTGCCAGTGTATTACTACTCAGTTCCTTAAGTTGGATTGGTGGCGCGAAATTGGGTAGCTTATTGGCAGCCACTGCCGCTTGGGGATTAGCTGAATTCTTTGTATTAAAACGCCGCATGGCACTCCCCTCCATCGTCTTATTGCTCGCATTTGTCGGCTATTTGTTTGTTGCCACTAAAAGCTTCATATCAGCAACATCCACCGCTAGCGGAGCGAGTGATGTAGCGCAATTCTTAATCATCCCTTCGATTGTGGCCGCACTCGCCGCGTGGTTACATTGGCTACGCTTTAAAGTTCCGATTACCGTCGCCGCAGGCACCATAGCCTTGGTTGCAACAGTATTGGCATCACTCATGTCTGTTGAAAGAATTACCCCCTACTTAGCGCCGCTTGCCATTATCGCTGGTCTTGCCGTATTTGCCTTTGCCATGCGTTGGGATAGTAAAGATACCCAACGTCAAACCCGCAAATCCGATGTTGCTTTTTGGCTACACTTACTAGCAGCGCCTATCATCATTCACCCTGTATTTGAGCTCATCGGTGTGCTACATGGCAACATCAATCTAGTTCAAGCCAGCTTGGTTTTCGTCCTTTATATTGTTATTGCCGTTATTTCATTACTGATTGACCGTCGTGCGCTGATGGTTTCCGCACTTGGTTATGTGGTGTATGTGTTTAGTACGTTATTGAGTGATATGGGCCATGTTGGGATTAGTTTTGCTGTGACGGCGTTTACGATTGGTTCGGCATTACTGTTATTGTCGGCTTTTTGGCATAAGTGTCGTGGGGGTTTGCTTGGATTAGTTCCGGCTAAGTTGAAGGGGTATTTACCTAGTTAGGACGTACGTAAAAAACATTGGCGGAGCAGTTGCACGAAATAACATAACTCTACATAAAATAACGTGCCCACCCACACAACCCACCCCCTAATGATACAATTCACTCTTAAAGTAATATCAATATATGGAAACTCCCCACTTTGTGAAAAAACTCGTTATCTTTGGTGTTGGCCTGATTGGTGGCTCGGTTGCATTAGCGTTAAAAAAAAACGCTAATGCGCCTTTTTGCGTCGGGGTTGGGCGCAATCAAGCAAGTTTAGATCAAGCGCTTGCATTGAATATCATTGATAAAGCGACAACCGATATCGCAGCGGCTTTAAGCGATGCGGATATAGTGCTGATTGCCGCGCCTGTTGCGCAAACTAAGAATATTTTACAAAGCATCAAGCCGCATTTAGATGGTAAGACTATTATTACTGATGCAGGCAGCACCAAAACCGATGTGCTAGCCATCGCGAAAGAAGCCCTCGGCGAACAAGCGAAACAGTTTATCGGTGGCCACCCCATTGCAGGCGCTGAAAAATCAGGGCCTACTGCGGCAATGGATGATTTATACATCAGCAAAAACGTGGTGTTAACGCCCTCCCCTGAGAATAACCCAGATGATATTCAACAAGTACGTCAGCTTTGGTTAGATTGCGGCGCCCAGATGGTTGAAATGACGGCAGAAAAGCATGACGGCATCTTTGCTACCGTGAGTCATTTACCGCATGTATTGGCTTTTGCATTGGTCGAAGACATGGTTGCGCGGGATAATGCGGACGAACTATTTCAGTTTGCTGCAAGTGGCTTTAGAGATTTCACCCGTATTGCAGGCAGCAGCCCTGAGATGTGGCGTGACATTAGCTTTGCCAATAGAACAGCATTACTCAATGAAATCACGTCATACGAGCAGGCATTGGATAAACTAAAGCAAACCTTAGCCGCAGAAGATAGTGATGGCCTTCAAACCATCTTTGAGCGCGCAAGCAAGGCGCGCAATGACTGGGCTGATAGCAAAAAATAAAGTATTGGAATAGCACAATTGGAACAACTACATTTAAAACCCTCCAGTCAAGTAACTGGCGACATGCAACTCCCCGGCTCTAAAAGCATTTCTAACCGTACGTTGTTACTAGCGGCACTAGCCAAAGGCAATACAGAGATTAGAGGCCTATTAACGTCTGACGACACTGACCGCATGTTGGAGGCACTGGATGCACTTGGCGTAAAAGTGTACCACACAGAACAAGGCATCATAGTTGAAGGCTGCAATGGTGACTTTCCGAATAAACAAGCGGATTTGTTTTTAGGGAATGCAGGCACGGCTTTTCGCCCATTGACTGCCGCACTGGCTTTTTCTAATGGTGATTATCACTTACACGGTGTGCCGCGTATGCATGAGCGTCCGATTGGACATTTAGTCACAGCATTGCGCTCTGCAGGTGCGAATATTGAATGTTTAGCCAATGATGGCTTCCCACCGCTACAAATTTCCTCTGCTGTATTAGATGTCAGCAAACCGATTCAAATTCGTGGCGATGTTTCTAGTCAGTTTTTGACAGCACTATTAATGGCTTTACCTCTGACAGGAAAGCAAGCAACGATTGAAGTGGTTGGTGAGTTGATTTCTAAACCGTATATCGAAATCACCTTGAACCTGATGGCTAAATTTGGCGTGCATGTACAACGTGACGAATGGCAACAATTTACCATTCCTGCGAATAGTCAATATACGAGCCTCGATACTATGTATGTAGAAGGTGATGCATCGAGTGCTTCTTACTTCTTAGCGGCTGGCGCAATTGGTGGTGCTTTAAATATTCACGGCGTGGATGCGAACAGCATTCAAGGTGATATTAAGTTTGCTGAGGCCTTAGCTTTAATGGGCGGTGAGATTGCTTATGGTGAGAATTTCATTACCACGAGCAAAGCAGCGAAAATCAAAGCCATCGATTTAGATTGCAACCATATTCCTGATGCGGCGATGACTTTAGCTATTTTGGCATTGTTTGCAGACGGCACAACGACGCTACGTAATATTGCGAGCTGGCGTGTAAAGGAAACAGATCGCTTAACGGCGATGGCAACTGAGTTACGCAAAGTCGGTGCGACTGTTATTGAGGGTGAGGATTACATCACCATCACACCACCCGAAGCTTTAACGTCAAAAGCAGAAATCGACACTTATGATGACCATCGCATGGCAATGTGTTTTTCACTCGTCAGCTTAGGTGGCGTATCAGTGACGATTAACGACCCTAACTGTGTCGCCAAAACTTTCCCAACTTATTTTGAAGCATTTGCAAACATTGTCAGTTAATTCTCCTAACATCCCTGTTATTGCCATCGATGGCCCTTCGGCTTCTGGTAAAGGATCTGTTGCAGAACGTGTCGCTGAGCATTTAGGTTTTCATTATTTAGATTCTGGCGCATTGTATCGCATTGTGGCATTAGCGGCACAGAATAACGATATTGCATGGTCGAATGCGGCAGCACTTAGCACGATGGTGCCGTCATTAAACATTGCTTTTAAAAACGGTGAAGTGTTGCTAGATGAGCAAAACGTGAGCAAAGCCATTCGCAATCCTGCCATGAGCAACGGCGCATCACAGGTGGCTGTACACCCAGAAGTACGCGCTACTTTATTAGGACTACAACACAGCTTCAGACAAGCGCCTGGTTTAGTCGCTGATGGTCGTGACATGGCGAGCGTTGTATTTACTGATGCACAGCTAAAGATATTCCTAACGGCCAATGTAGAAGAGCGTGCTAATCGTCGTTTCAAACAATTAATACAGCAAAGCATTGATGCAGATTTCGATAAGATTCTGCACGATTTGAAAGAGCGTGATGCACGTGATCGCTCCCGATCTTCTGCACCTTTACTACAAACCAAAGAAGCGGCTTTTCTCAACACCGACAATCGCAATATCGCTGAAGCAGTCGCCTTTGTGCTCAAAGAATACGAAGTATCCCTACAAAAACATAACAATCAACAATAAAACACGATTAAGTCATTGAACAGGTGCGATTTTTTGTGTACCATCTTCGGTTCGTGTTGAGCTTTTAAAGCTGAACTTCATAAACTTGAATGTTCAGAAGCTTTAAATCTCAACTTTTTATATAAACAATCCCACAATTTCGTGGGCCCCTGCTATCAAGCGGGACTAAACTGGATACACTTTTTTAATGTCTACAACTGACTCAACAATCGAAGCCGCTGAAGCGGAAATAGAAAACCCATTGGCAACACCAGAACCGTTAAACGAAGATTCTTTCGCTGCCCTATTTGAAGAAAGCCTATCGCGCCAAGAAATGCGCTCAGGAGAAGTCATCACTGCTGAAGTTGTCACCATCGACAACGACCACGTTATTGTTAACGCAGGTCTTAAATCAGAAAGCGTGATTGACGCAAACGAATTTAAAAACCCTCAAGGTGAATTAGAAGTCGAAGTTGGTGACTTTGTAAAAGTTGCTATTGAAAAACTAGAAGATGGCTTTGGTTCTACTATTCTTTCTCGCGATAAAGCGAAGAAAATGGAAGCTTGGTTAGACCTAGAAGATGCGATGAACGAAGGTCGTGTTGTTAAAGGTTATATCAGCAGCCGTGTTAAAGGTGGTTTACGCGTTTCTGTTAATGGCATTATGGCTTTTTTACCGGGTTCATTAGTGGATGTACGACCAGTTAAAGACACAACACCATTCGAAAACAAAGAGTGGGATTTCAAGGTTATTAAACTTGACCGTAAGCGTAACAACATCGTTGTTTCACGTCGTGCGGTAATGGAAGTAACAGCCAGTGCTGACCGTGAAGCGTTAATGGAAACATTAGTTGAAGGCGCTACTGTTAAAGGTATTGTTAAAAACATCACTGATTACGGCGCTTTCGTTGACTTAGGTGGCATCGATGGTTTACTACACATCACGGATCTAGCTTGGCGTCGTGTTAAGCATCCATCAGAAGTATTAGCAGTGGGTGATGAAATTGAAGCGAAAATCTTGAAATTTGATCAAGAGAAAAACCGCGTTTCACTAGGCATTAAACAATTAGGCGATGACCCTTGGGTATCATTAGGTCGTCGTTACCCAGTAGGCACACGTCTATTCGGTAAAGTATCTAACTTGACTGACTACGGAGCATTCGTAGAAGTAGAGCCAGGTATTGAAGGTCTTGTTCACGTTTCAGAAATGGACTGGACAAACAAAAACATCCACCCAGGTAAAATTGCTCAATTAGGTGACGAAGTTGAAGTCATGATTCTAGAGATTGATGAAGATCGTCGTCGCCTATCACTAGGTATGAAGCAATGTAAACCAAATCCATGGGATGACTTTGCTGCTACGCACGCTAAAGGCGATAACGTTTCAGGTCAAATAAAATCAATTACAGACTTTGGTGTATTCATTGGTTTACCAGGCAATATCGATGGTCTTGTTCACCTTTCTGACTTATCATGGTCACAAACAGGTGAAGAAGCGATTAGAACCTTCAAAAAAGGTGATGAACTACAAGCGGTTATTCTTGCAATTGACGTTGAGAAAGAGCGTATTTCTCTAGGTGTTAAACAATTGTCTGAAGATCCAACTGGTGGCGAATCATCAGCTAGCGATAGTGAGACTGGTGGAAAACCAAAAGCAAAAGCAAAAGCGAAAACTAAAGCAGAGAAACAAACTGCTGAAGAAGCTGCAGCTGCTTCAGGTAACACCAACTTAGGTGCACTATTGAAAGCTAAAATGGACGATAAGAAGTAGTCTCTTTTATAACAGTCAATTAGAAAAGATAATCTAGACATGACAAAATCTGAATTCATTAACCTACTTGCAGAATGTTTTCCGCAACTGGTTGTTAAAGATGCCGAATTGTCAGTCAAAGCGATTTTAGATGCGATGACAGATAACTTAGCAACGGGACAACGTATTGAAATTCGAGGATTCGGTAGCTTCAGTCTTAACTACCGACCACCTCGTTTAGGCCGCAACCCGAAAACCGGCAGTAAAGTGCAAGTACCTGCGAAGAATGTACCTCACTTTAAAGCGGGCAAAGAACTGCGTGATCGTGTAGATTTAGCTAACTAGTCTTTTTTGACTGTCTATAAAAACGGTGCATTTTTTAATGTGCCGTTTTTTTATGCTTTTAAAATATGTTGTTTTTATCGTGTTTTTTGACTATTTCACCCTTTATCGTTAGCACCTAACCTAACGCTTAGGTAAAATGATAGCACCTAAATAATGAGTGTGACATGACAATTGAATTTGAATATTGGTGGCTATTAATTTTCCCCTTATTTTTTTTACTAGGTTGGATTGCCGCACGTGTTGATATCAAACAATTGATTGCAGAATCAACCACATTACCTGCCGCCTATTTCAAAGGCCTTAACTTTTTAATTAGCGACCAACATAAGAAAGCGGTTGAAGCCTTCTCCGAAGCTATCCATGCGAATAGTGATTCTTTAGAGTTGCATTTCGCACTCGGCAGTTTGTTTCGCCGCACGGGTGAAACAGGTCGTGCGATTAATATGCACTTGAACTTACTCGATAAAAAAGAACTCACCCCCAATCAAAAAGATGCGGTTAAAGCAGAATTAGCGCAAGATTATTTACAAGCAGGTTTATACGACCGAGCAGAAGAGTTATTCACCACGCTAACAAGCAAACGTTACCGTCAAGCAGCCTTATTCTCGCTATTAGAGATATATGTACGCGAGCGTGAATGGTTACAAGCAGTAGAGACTGCAACTGGGTTGGAACGTTTATCAGGCACGCCTTTTAGAAAAGAAATTGCACAGTATCACTGTGAACTTGCGATGAATGCCATAATTGATCAACAGCCCGATCAAGTACGTTTTCATCTAGCTAACGCCTTAGATGCTAACAAAAAATGTGTTCGCGCCAATGTATTATTAGGCGATTTAGAAATGCAATCTGGCAGCCATGTAGCTGCCATCTCCCATTGGAAACGCATTGAATTTCAAGACCCTGAATACTTAGCGTTAATCGCCCCCAAGTTATTGCAAAGTTATACTGCGCTTGATAAATCAAAAGAAGGAATCGCTTTACTAAAGAGCTATTTAGACAATTACAAACTTCCCTCTTTAATGTCCGCATTATATGAATCAACATTGGCAGTTGAAGGTGCTGGCAGTGCTGCAACCTTGGCTAGAAAAGAGTTGATTCGTCAGCCTAGCTTACGGACACTAGACCAACTACTACAAGCACGTGCGCTAGTTGAACGTTCAGCTAAAAGCAAAAGCCACCAAGACATTGAATTAATGCAACAAACCGTACGCAATGCCATCGGCGATCGTGCGGCCTATCATTGCAACCAGTGTGGTTTCCGCGCCAAGCAATATCATTGGCAGTGCCCTGCTTGTAATGCATGGGAATCGCTACCAGCAGAACCAAGCGAAGCCATTACGCGTGAAATGACGATTAAGAAGTAAAGATGAATGACTCTAAAATAGTAGTCGCATTAGACTACGCCAACTCAAAAGACGCACTTTCTCTCGTAGACCAATTAGACGCAACGCAATGCAAGCTTAAAGTCGGTAAAGAGTTGTTTACCTCAGCAGGCCCTACACTAGTCGAACAATTAGTCGCCAAAGACTTTAAGGTGTTTTTAGATCTTAAGTTCCACGATATTCCAAACACCGTCAAAAAAGCCTGTAAAACAGCGAGTGAATTAGGTATTTGGATGCTCAATGTGCATGCCAGTGGCGGCAGTGCTATGATGCAAGCCGCATTAGAGGGGGTGGATCAGTCACATGAAAATCCATATTTGATTGCAGTCACTGTATTAACCAGTATGAATCAAGCAACATTATCAGAAATTGGCATCCAAATTCCAGTTCAAGAGCAAGTGCTGAGACTAGCAACACTCACCCAAACAGCTGGTTTACACGGTGTTGTTTGCTCTGCTCAAGAGGCTACGCTATTGCGTCAGCATATCAATCCAGACTTTTTACTGGTCACACCAGGCATTCGCCCCGCCAATGCCAGCAAAGATGATCAATCTCGCATTGTAACGCCACCAGACGCACTCAAGCAAGGTGCGAGCTACTTGGTTATTGGCCGCCCCATTACACAAGCAGAGCAACCTCAAAAAGCATTAGAAGCCATATTGCAATCTATTCACTAGCTTCGCTCTCATCAAATGGTATTTTTACCACCGCGCCGTACCATCGCAACTTCATATTGACCTGTCAATCAACTAAGCGTTAAAATTTGAATGACTTTGTATACTGTGAAGTCATCACAATAAAAAAGTTACAACAACAATAATGAAAAAACCATACTTAGTTTATTACTTGCACTCACCTTAAGTTTTAGCGCCTTTGCCGCTGTCAATATCAACACCACATCCAAAGCAGAATTGCATACCTTAACCGGTATAAGTACTAAAAAAGCCAGTGCTATAATCAAATACCGAACGAAATACGGCAAGTTTAAATCAGTTAACGACTTAAGCGGCGTGAAAGATATTGGGCCAAAGATGGTGAAAAAGATTAGCAAAGATGTCGCGGTATCAGGCAAAACAACCGTTGCTTCAAAAAATAAAGCTAAAAAGAAAACCACGAAAGCAAAAACGAAGTAAACAGCTTTAGTTTTAAAGCAATAAAAAACCCGCCTAGGCGGGTTTTTATCGTTGTAAGCCAATTACTTAACAGCCATACCAGCTTGCGCCCCACTATCAGGACTCAAAATAAATGGGCCGCCAAGTTCGTCACTCGCGGCTAACACCATGCCTTCACTCATGCCAAACTTCATTTTACGTGGCGCAAGATTAGCAACCATCACCGTCATGCGCCCTTTTAAGGTTTCAGGGTCATACGAAGATTTAATACCCGCAAAAACTTGTCGTGTTTTTTCTTCACCAATGTCTAAGGTTAGTTTTAATAACTTATCTGCACCTTCAACATGCTCAGCATTCACAATATGTGCAATCCGTAAATCGACCTTAGTAAAGTCATCAATCTTAATATAATCGCCAGCAACTTCTTCTTTCACTGGTGCGGCAACCGCTTCGACTTTTTCAAGATTCTCTTTATTACTGTCTACCATTGCTGCTATCGCCTTAGGATCTACCCGTGTAATCAAATGATTGTATTTGTTAATGGTATGCTCAGCATTTAGGCTAGCGCCCACATGCGACCATTGCATGACGTCCACATTCAGAAACGCTTCAATTTCCATTGCTAATTTTGGCAATACTGGCTTGAGGTACAGTGTTAGCAAACGGAACATTTCCAACGCATCCGAGCACACTTCTTGCAATACTGCTTCTTGGCCTTCTTGCTTCGCCATCACCCAAGGCGCTTTATCCGCCACAAAACTATTGGCTAAGTCACTTAAACGCATAATCTCACGTAATGCTTTGCCATACTCTCTTGCAACATAAGACGCTGCAATCGCATCTGCTGCCGCTTTCAATTCAGCCACAACCGCATTATCCCTAGACGGGTTTAATTTCCCATCAAAGCGCTTGTTGATGAAACCAGCGGTACGACTGGCAATATTGATATATTTACCCACTAAGTCACTATTGACCCGCGCAGTAAAGTCCTCTAAATTTAAATCAATATCTTCCATCGTTGAATTCAGTTTAGCGGCATAGTAATAGCGCAAGTACTCAGGGTTTTTAATATGATCTAAATAGCTGCGTGCAGTGATAAACGTACCTCGTGACTTAGACATTTTTTCGCCATTCACGGTTAAGAAGCCGTGTGCAAACACTTGTGTTGGGGTGCGGTAACCGCTGTACTCCAATGTCGCAGGCCAAAATAACGCATGGAAATAAAGAATGTCCTTGCCAATAAAATGATAAAGCTCAGTATCGCTACCCGCTTTCCAGTATTCATCAAAATCCAAGCCATTTTTGTCGCATAGATTTTTAAAGCTCGCCATATAACCAATTGGCGCATCTAACCACACATAAAAATATTTGCCCGGCGCATCAGGAATCTCAAAACCAAAGTAAGGCGCATCGCGTGAGATGTCCCAATCCTTTAATCCACTTTCAAACCACTCACCCATCTTATTAGCAGCTTCGCCCTGTAAAGTTTTACCTTGTGCAGTGCCGCTTTGGGTCCACTCTTTTAAGAAGTCTTCGCACTCTGATAACTTAAAGAAGTGATGTTCAGTTTCTTTACGTATCGGTGCAGCACCAGAAACGGCTGAATAAGCTTCAATCAGCTCTGTTGGGTTGTAAGTTGCGCCACAAGATTCACATGAATCTCCATATTGATCCTTCGCATGGCACTTAGGACACTCGCCTTTAATAAAACGATCCGGTAAGAACATATTCTTAACTGGGTCATAAAATTGCTCGATGGTCTTTGTCGCAATTTTATCGTTGGCTTTTAAGGCCTTATAAATCCCTTGCGACAGTGTTTTATTTTCATCTGAGTTCGTTGAATAGTAATTATCAAACTCCACTAAAAATCCATCAAAGTCAGCACGATGCTCTTTATGCACACCATCAATCAATGCCTCAGGTGTAATGCCTTCTTTTTCTGCGCGCAACATAATCGGCGTGCCATGCGTATCATCGGCACAAACATAATGCACGGTATGTCCCTGCATTTTTTGAAAGCGCGTCCAAATATCTGTTTGAATATATTCGACTAAATGACCGAGATGAATACTGCCGTTGGCGTAAGGAAGGGCTGAAGTAACGAGAATTTTGCGTGATGACATGGTAAATGAACCGATTATGCTAAAAGCGTTATTTTATCAAAGGCTAGCCACTTAACCTACGCTTAATAACGCCACTAACTTAAATCTTAAATAAGTCTTGTCATCAAAGCTTTATCAATTTTTCACATTACTTAAATGCATTCGTACCAAAATAGTCACATGAATTTAAAAAACCAGTTTAAAACCGCACTAATACGATTTGGTAAACAATGATTATTGTGACAGACACATTTGAACAAACCAATGGGGTTTCAACCACTTATAAAAACATCAAAAGAATCGCACGGTCGCGTGACCTTAGCTTTAAGGTTATCCACCCGAGTTTGTTCAAATGGATACCAATGCCCTTTTACCCTGAGATCCAGTTAGCCATGCAACCGTACCGTTTATGGCGTTTGCTTAATCGCATCAACCCACCCCAAATTCATATTGCGACAGAAGGTGGCATGGGCATGGTGGCAAGAATGTGGTGTCGCATGAAAAAGAAACCATTCACCACTTCATATCACACACAGTTTCCAGAATATTTGCAATGCTATATGCGGATTCCGCTAAGTTGGACCTATGCCTACTTAAGACGCTTTCATGCGCCAGCTAAAACAACATTTGTGACCACTGAATCCATGTATAAAAAGCTAGCGACTAGAGGCTTTACCCATCTAACCGTATGGACGCGCGGTGTTTCAGACCAACTCAAAAGCGACCAAACCCATCAACCATCGCATGGGAAAAAACGAGTACTCAATGTTGGCCGTGTCAGTAAAGAGAAGAATTTAGATGCCTTATGTGAATATGAGAATGAATTCGACATTTCGATTGTTGGCGATGGCCCTCATTTAGGAACACTGAAAAGTAAATACAAAAAGGTCAATTTTGTAGGTTATAAATTTGGTAAAGAGCTAGCCGACATTTACACCCAACACGATATTTTCGCCTTCCCCTCCCGTACAGATACTTTTGGCCTCGTCATGATAGAAGCCATGTGCAATGGTCTGCCTGTTGCTGGTTACGATGTTGAGGGGCCGATTGATGTCATTGAACATGGCGTGACAGGTTATATTAATGATGATTTAGGCAGTGCCATTACCAACTGCCAAAACTTAAACCATCAAGAGATTAAACAGTCGTCTAGAAAAAAATGGAGTTGGGCAAACTGCTATGATATTTTTTCCAACAACTTTCACGCTTAAGCCATTCAACAGCACCTAACCCTAATTCAACGACAGCACATGACGTAAAGCCCAATATCCGCTAAAATACCTGAATTATTTAGTCAGGAATTATTGTCGCATGGCCATCACCGCATTACTCATTGAAAGTACGCTTAAACTTTGCATAGATCCGAATACAGGCAAAGACTTTATTAGTAGCAAATCTGCTAAAAACATTCAAATCACAGACAACAATATCAGCTTAGATATCGTACTCGGCTATCCTGCTAAAAGCGTATTGGACAACATCAAAGCCTTAGTCACCAATGACTTAAAAGCCCTCGATGGCGTGGGTGAAGTCACCGTCAATGTTGGCAGTCGCATTGTGTCGCACAAGGTACAACAAGCCGTCAGCTTATTACCGAATGTGAAAAACGTCATTGCCGTTGCTTCAGGTAAAGGCGGCGTTGGGAAATCAACGACTTCCGCTAACTTAGCCCTCGCATTAGCCGCAGAAGGCGCCAGCGTTGGCTTACTTGATGCCGATATTTACGGCCCTAGCCAACCACAAATGCTAGGCCTTAGCGGCAAACCAGATAGCAAAGATGGTAAGAGTATGGAACCGAAAGAGGCATATGGCATTCAAGTCATGAGCATCGGTTTCTTAGTCGATACCGAAACCCCCATGGTTTGGCGTGGACCTATGGTCACTGGCGCACTTGAGCAACTATTGCGCGATACGAACTGGCGTAATTTAGATTACCTAGTGATTGATTTACCGCCGGGTACAGGTGACATCCAGTTAACGCTAGCTCAGAAGATACCAGTCACTGGCTCCATCATTGTCACTACTCCGCAAGATATCGCCCTGCTTGATGCGCGTAAAGGTCTAAAAATGTTCGAGAAAGTCGGCATTCCGATTTTAGGCATTGTCGAAAACATGAGTACGCATATTTGTAGTAGCTGCGGTCATGAAGAACATATCTTTGGCGCAGGTGGTGGTGAATTAATGTGCAAAGACTACAACATCGACTTACTCGGCAGCTTGCCTTTAGACATCAAGATTCGCGAGCAATCAGATAGCGGAAAACCAACTGTCATCGCAGAGCCTGATAGCGAGATTGCCAAAGTGTACAAAACCATTGCACGAAAAGCGGCAAGCAAAATCGCTATCGCGAGTTTAGATCATAGCGGAAAGTTTCCAAATATTGTGATTCAAAACACATAGCCGTATTTAAATACGGCAACAAAAAAGCGCCCAACATGGCGCTTTTTTAATACAGCAGTTTTATTTAAAACTACTTCAAATCAACACCAAAACAATACACATCAGCACCATTTTGTCCGAAGATGAGTGTTGCTGGAATCGCTGTCCCTTTACGCCATTCATCAACCGCCCATTGCTTACCTGCACCCGTGACTAAAAACATCACGTCATTGGTATCATTTAAACGATTTTGGCTGATGGTAATACGATCGGCTGGCGGTTTTGGTGAGTCAAATACAGGCACAGCATCAGCGCTGTTATCAACGGCTTGGCCTGGGAACAAGCTAGCCGTATGGCCATCTTCACCTAAGCCTAAAATCACTAAATCAAAGGTTCGTACGCCTTCCAGTGTTTCTGTATAAGCTTTCGCGCCTTCTACATTACCTAGCTCAGCTGGAATATCATGAATTTGGTTCTCAGGAATCGCCACTTTACTCAGCCATGCCTCACGCGCCATTTTGCTATTGCGTTCTGCGTGATCGACAGGTAAACAGCGGTCATCATTGTGATACACATACCAGCAAGCCCAATCGGCATTTTCTTTACTCAATAGTTGATAAACGGCTTTTGGCGTGCTGCCGCCTGCTAACACGATATAAAAACTACCGTTTTTCTCAATCGCTTCGTCCGCTGCTTTTAAAATACGCATGACAGCTGCAAGATTAATGTCGTCTTGAGATTCAAACGGATGCCAACGAGTAGCAGATGATTGTGTCGTATTACCTTGGGTCATATTGCCTTGGTTCATATTGCATAGCGCCTTATATATTTATTTAATTACTATTTTATTAATTATGATAGTGAAGTCATGCGGTTGCATTTGCTATAATTATACTTGTTCTTACACTATTATCGGCTAGAAAATGACTAAAAATATGGACTCTAAAAAAATCGACCCTTGTACCTTAGTGCTGTTCGGCGCGAGTGGTAATTTATCCCGCGTAAAATTAATGCCAGGCCTATATCGCCTAGATTCATTAGGCAGATTGCCAGATGACATGAAAATCCTATCGATTGGTCGTTCGCCGATTGCCCATGAAGATTGGCAAGCTGAAGTACGCGGCATGTTAGAAGCGAAATTCTACAATGGGATTGATGAAACCGTATTCAAGCGCTTTATAGAGCGTAACCAATACCAAGCCAATGCATCTGACGATCCTGATGCAATGAAGAAACTAGAAGTAAGACTGACCGACGAAAGCGTTTTCCCGCAAAACTTTGCTTACTTCTTATCTATCCGCCCTGTCGACTTCGCATCTGTAGTCGAGCAGTTAGCTAGCGTTGGCCTCACTGATGAAAGCAAATACTGGAGACGTGTGCTTATTGAAAAACCATTCGGGACTAATTTAGAAAAAGCTGAAGAGTTACAAGCGTCGATTACCAAGCATTTAAAAGAAAGTCAGATTTACCGTATCGATCATTATTTGGGTAAAGCTGCATTACAAAACATCATGCTAACCCGTTTTGCGAACCACCTATTTGAACCGCTTTGGAATAGCGAACACATCGACCATGTGCAAATCACCAATAATGAAACACTGGGCATAGGCGGTCGTAAAAAGTTTTACGACAGCACTGGTGCACTGCGGGATATGGGACAAAGTCACTTATTACAAACACTAGCATTGGTCGCGATGGAAAAACCTGTTGACTTTCAGCCAGAAAGCATTCGCACAGAAAAGGTGAAGTTGCTACAGTCTATTCGCCCAATTGATACTACCAACATGGACAAGCAAGCCTTCCGCGCCCAATATAAAGAAGGTCACGCGCCAGCAAGAGATGGTCATTCAGAGCATGTAAAAGGTTATTTAGATGAGCTCGGTTATGAAAGCTCAGTCGAAACTTATGCGGCAATGAAACTGTTTATTGATAATCCACGTTGGAAGGATGTGCCATTCTATGTGCGTACCGCTAAACGGATGCATGAAGGTAGCACGGCTATTTCAATTCGTTTCAAAAAAGCACCAATGGAACTAAAGGAAGGTCAGCAACAAAACTGGTTGATTTTAAGCATTCAGCCAAAAGAGAGCCTTAAACTAGAGGTGCAAACAAAAGTGCCAGGCCTTGATATCGCAACGCGTTCAATCAGCATGGATGGTCAGTTACGCCAAGAAACTGATGACAGCGTCGACTCATACGAAACGCTATTGCTTAACCTCATGGAAGGTGACCCCTCATTATTCTTACATATTGATGAAGTCAAAGCACAATGGAAGCTGATTGACCCGATTGTGAAAACGTGGGCAGAAGACAAGTCTCCAGTCCATCAATACCCAGCTGGTAGCCGCGACCCTAAAGACTCAGGTGTGATTTTCGAATCTGAAGATCAATTCTGGCGCTATAGCATTGAGCTAGATGGCGATAAGCACTAAAGTAACACCAGTAAAATAATTGCAACTGCATCATCATTTGTTGTTATTATTTGCAAAATATTAAAGCGGGGTAAGTGCCCCGCTTTTTAAGCTTTAAAAACATGATTTGAGCATGACGATTAAATAACACTATTTAAACAAATCTTAGGTTACGCATTATGAGTATAAAGTCAGACAAGTGGATCCGTAAAATGGCGCAAGAATATGACATGATTTCGCCGTTTGAGCCAAATCAAGTCAAAGTGAATTCAGCTGGTGAGCGCATGGTGTCATACGGCACATCTAGCTACGGCTACGATATTCGTTGCTCAAGAGAATTTAAGTTGTTTACCAACCTCAATAGCACCATTGTTGACCCTAAAAACTTTGACCCAAATTCATTTGTTGAAGTGGAAGAAGACTACTGCATCATTCCTCCAAACTCATTTGCATTGGCGCGTACGGTCGAATATTTCCGCATTCCACGTAATGTATTAACGATTTGTTTAGGCAAATCCACTTACGCACGTTGCGGCATTATTGTGAATGTCACGCCGTTTGAACCAGAGTGGGAAGGTTATGTGACGTTAGAATTTAGTAACACTACACCGCTTCCAGCTAAGATTTATGCCAACGAAGGTTGCGCGCAAGTGCTATTCTTCGAAGCTGATGACGATGATGTCTGCGAAACTAGCTATAAAGACCGTGGTGGTAAATACCAAGGTCAAGTCGGCGTTACCTTACCCAAGACATAGCAAAAGCTATAGTAAAAAACCTAGGCAAAAAAAATGAAATTTAACTTTCCTGTTGTGATTATTGATGAAGATTTTCGCACTGATAACTCTTCAGGTTTTGGCATACGCGTACTCGCAAAAGCCATCGAAGATGAAGGCTGTGAAGTCATCGGCGTCACCAGCTATGGCGATGTCGCTTCATTCTCACAACAGCAGAGCCGTGCTTCTGCCTTTATTTTATCGATTGATGATGAAGAAATCGTAGAAGAAAAACCAGAAGCCATTAATGCCCTGCGTGATTTTGTAAAAGCAATTCGCTATCGCAACGATGATATTCCGTTATTTTTACATGGTGAAACCCGTACTAGCCGTCACATCCCAAATGATGTATTGCGCGAGCTACATGGTTTTATTCACATGCATGAAGATACGCCAGAATTTATCGCGCGCATGATTTTACGCGAAGCGAAGTCCTATTTAGAAAGCCGTACTCCACCATTTTTTAAAGCGCTGACGCAGTATGCTGCCGACGGTTCATACTCATGGCATTGCCCCGGTCACTCTGGTGGAGTCGCTTTCTTGAAATCACCCGTCGGTCAAATGTTTCACCAATTTTTTGGTGAAAACATGTTACGTGCAGACGTGTGTAATGCTGTCGACGAACTAGGTCAACTGCTTGACCATACCGGCCCTATCGCCGCTTCAGAACGTAATGCAGCCCGTATTTACAGCTGTGATCATTTGTACTTTGTCACCAACGGCACATCGACCTCTAATAAAATCGTATGGAACTCAGCCGTTGCGCCAGGTGATGTTGTTGTCGTCGATCGTAATTGTCATAAATCCGTGTTACACGCGATTATCATGACTGGTGCGATTCCTGTTTTCCTCATGCCAACACGTAATCACTTTGGCATTATTGGCCCAATTCCAAAAAGCGAATTTTCTTGGGAAAGTATCCAACAGAAAATACAAGACAATCCGTTTATTGAAGACAAGAGCATTAAGCCACGCGTGTTAACGATCACTCAATCGACCTATGACGGCGTGCTCTACAACGTTGAAGATATTAAAGAAATGCTCGATGGAAAAATCGATACACTACACTTTGATGAAGCATGGCTGCCACATGCCACCTTCCATGATTTTTATGGTGATTACCATGCGATTGGTGCAGATAGGCCGCGTTGTAAAGAGTCTATGGTGTTCTCTACCCAATCAACGCATAAATTATTGGCTGGGCTCAGCCAGGCTTCTCAAATTCTAGTTGAGAATGCAGAAAATATTCAGTTAGATCGTGATGTATTTAATGAAGCTTACTTAATGCATACCTCAACCAGCCCGCAATATTCGATTGTTGCCAGTATTGATGTGGCAGCCGCCATGATGGAAGCGCCAGAAGGCCAAGTATTGGTTGAAGAATCCATTATGGAAGCCCTCGATTTTCGCCGCGCCATGCGTAAAGTCGAAAAAGAATGGGGCGATGACTGGTGGTTTAAGGTCTGGGGGCCAGATGACCTCAGTGAAGAAGGCATAGAAGAACGTGATGCTTGGATGCTCAAAGCCAATGAAGATTGGCATGACTTTGGCGACCTAGCAGAAAACTTCAACATGCTAGACCCAATTAAAGCCACCATTATTACACCAGGCTTGAATATCAAAGGTAACTTTACCAAAGAAAATGGCATCCCTGCTGCTATCGTCACCAAATACCTAGCGGAACATGGTGTCGTAGTAGAGAAAACAGGGCTATATTCGTTCTTCATCATGTTCACTATCGGCATTACCAAAGGCCGTTGGAATACCATGGTAGCGGCATTGCAGCAATTTAAAGACGAATATGACAAGAACCAGCCACTGTGGAAAGTATTACCAGAATTCAGCAAGAAGAACCCACGTTATGAGATGCTAGGCCTACGTGATTTATGTACGCAAATCCATGAAGTGTATAAAGCAGGTGATGTTGCGCGTTTAACGACCGATATGTATTTATCGAATATGGTGCCAGCGATGCGTCCAACTGATGCTTTCGCCAAAATGGCACACCGCGCCATTGATCGCGTTTTGATTGATGATCTAGAAGGCAGAACCACTGCCGTCTTACTCACCCCTTACCCGCCAGGCATTCCGTTATTGATTCCAGGTGAGCAATTCAATACTATCATTATTGATTATCTAAAATTCGCGCGTAACTTTAACGAATGCTTCCCGGGCTTTGAGACTGATGTACATGGCTTGGTGAAAACAGTCGTCGATGGCAAGTCTATCTACTATGTGGATTGCGTAAGAGATTAAACCCAGCGTTTCATAAGTGCTACCCCTTCCCCGTAAAGAGGGAAGGCTGAGATGTGGGTGTAACTGTTATAAGTACATCGACTCTAAAATACAAACCTTAATAATGCGTCTGTGCTTTCTCATATTCTGACTGCCGAACATAAGTCACATAACTAAAGTGCAACCCACTCTCAGCCATATGCGCCTCGCGCACCTCTTCATCCCATTGCGACAAATCAAAGTTAGGCAAAAAAGCATCCCCTGCAAAGTCCGCATGCACCTCAGTCATATAAATTTTATCCGCATGGGTAATCCCTTGTTGGTACAGCTCTGCCCCACCAATCAAAAACACCTCTTCATCGTCAGTACAAGTGGCTAGTGCGTCTTCTACACCATGTGCAACAATGGCACCTTCCACCGCATAATCCTTATTACGCGTCACAATCACCGTCGTTCTACCCGGTAATAAACGTCCAAGCGACTCATAAGTCTTACGCCCCATCACAATATGATGCCCCATAGTCAACGCTTTAAAGCGCTTCAAATCTTCAGGTAAGTGCCATGGCATGGCGTTATTAATGCCAATGACATTGTCATTCGCCACCGCTACGATGATTGATAATTTCGTCATATGGAGATTATATCGTAAGCCTTGAAGTTAGCAGATAAGAGACTAGTGCTAGAAAGCATAAACGCTTGAAAAACATATTTATCTTAATCCGGCTATTGTACCTTGGTACAATAGCTATAACCAAATTCTGTGCTATTGTGAATTTAAATTAATTAACAATAATTTTCATTATTACTGCTTCACGCTGTATTGCTTCACATTTAAAAAAGTAAACTGTTTTAAATTTCGATGCATTCCCGTTTCTAGCGTGTTAGTTAGATCCCTGTCTGTAGCTCATTAGCTAAATAAGGGATTGCACCATGAAAACACCATCACTAAACCACGCTTATCGACTCATTTGGAGTCATGTATTAAATGCTTGGGTCGCTGTTTCAGAAGCAACAAAAGGCCATGGTAAAAGCCGTTCTGGCAAACGATTACTTAAAAGAAGTGGTGCTGCTTTAGCGGCTTCTGCGCTTCTGCTCTCCCCCACCTTCACCTTTGCCGACCAAACGGGCGGTGCTGTGGTTTCTGGTGCGGGTTCTATTACGCAAACAACCAATCTCACAACCATTAACCAAGCCAGCCAAACATTAGGCTTAACGTGGGATACGTTTAATATTAATGTAGGTCAAACCGTTAACTTTATACAGCCCAATGCGGCAGCTTTAGCGGTGAACCGTATCTTTGATACTAATGGTTCTCGCATCATGGGTAATTTAAATGCCAATGGTCAGGTGTGGTTGATTAACTCTAACGGTGTGTTCTTTGGCGCTGGCTCTCAGGTCAATGTCGGTTCTATTTTAGCTTCTACCTTAAATCCGCTTAGTAATACTGGTGATATTGACCAAGTGTTTGGTAATGGCGGTACTGCTAGTGTGATTAACCAAGGTAACATTACTGCAGCCAATGGTGGTTATGTGGCCATGCTGGGTAATAAAGTGATTAACGAAGGTGTGATTACGGCACAAATGGGGACTGTTGCACTGGGTGCTGGTAGCAAAGTCAGCTTACAGTTTAATGGTAATAAGCTATTAGGTTTAACCGTTAATGAAAGCACGCTAAATAACTTAGTAGAAAACAAACTATTAGTAAAAGCTGATGGTGGTTTAGTGTTCATGAGCGCAGGTGCCAAAGACAGCATCTTAGCCAGTACAGTCAATAATACAGGTGTAATTGAAGCGCAAACAGTACAGAACCAAGACGGTAAGATTATCCTGATGGGCGGCATGGCCGCTGGTACGACCAATGTCGCTGGCACCTTAGATGCCAGTGCAGCACAAGGCAATGGCGGCTTTATTGAAACCAGTGCGGCGAATGTACAAATTGCAGAAGGCACTAAAGTCACTACACAAGCTGAGAATGGTGAAACAGGGACATGGTTGATTGACCCGACTGACTTTAATATTGAAGCTGGTACGGGTCTAAGCTCAATAAGCAGTATTGGTGCGACGACTTTATCAACGCAGCTAGGTGGCACTAATGTACAGATACAA